>JAKPRU010000038.1 GCA_029557025.1 Candidatus Omnitrophota bacterium
CCAATTCCGCCGCTTCGTTGGCTCCATATTTTAGTGGTTCTGATACTACAAATTTTAACCGCCGGAGATCCCAATGCTCCGGCACTTCGCCCAGCCACTCGATGCCGGACGGTTTGTATTTGGGATAGGGGCGTCTGCTCATTGGCCATCCCTCCTGTGAGGCTTCCGCGTATCCTGCCCTGTCTTTCGGTCTTTTCGCCCAATCTTTAAGTGTTTCTTAACAGTTGCCGCAGGGGATGTCTCTCCGGTCTCGTCCAGATCCGGTCCACGGTTTTCGATGGCCAGTCGGGAATGCGCGATGGCCTCATGCAATTTACGTTTCAGCACATCCTTGGGGGGCAGTGCGGTCAGATATTCTGCGACGTGGATTCCGGAGCGGCTCAGTTCCAGCAATTCAATCTGCTCAGTCTTTTTCCCCGCACAAAGGATGATTCCCAGGGGCGAATCTTCGCCCGGTTTACGTTCGTGCTTGTCAAGCCACCGCAAATAAAGCTCCATTTGTCCTTTGTGGTCGGGGCGGAACTTGTCGAGTTTGAGCTCCAGCGCCACCAGGCGCCGCAGATCGCGATGGAAAAAGAGAAGATCCAGATAGAAATCATCCTGATCCATTGTGATGCGTTTTTGCCTGGCAACGAAAGTGAATCCCGTGCCCAGCTCCATGATGAAGGCTTCCAACTGCCGCAAGATGGCGGCCTCCAGGTCCTTTTCCTGGAAGGTATCTTTAAGGCCAAGAAAGTCGAGCAAATAAGGGTCGCGGAACACCAGATCGGGCGTCATTCGTTCCTCGTCCCGCAATGCCTGAATCTCCAGTTTGGCCAGTTCATCAGGTTTTTTGGAGAGGGCGGTTCGTTCATAAAGCATGGAAGCGATCTTCTGCCGCAACGTGCGGACGCTCCAACGCTCTACCCGACACATCTCAGCATAGAAGTCGCGCTGGAGCGGCTTTTCAAGGGGCAGCAACTCTCGGAAATGGGACCAGCTCAATTGTTGCGACAGTGTGGCAAGAATCTGCTTTCCATAATCGGCCCGTGCGCCCTTCAATGTCTCCTGACCGATCCTCCTTCCGATCCGCCAGTAGAGCATGGTCAGTCCGATATTCACCGTGGCAGCAACGGCAGAACGGGTTTCCTCGATCATTTGCCGGATATCGCCAAGCAACTGAGGGGAGGATACGGGAAGATCGGGAGATTCCACTGGTTTACCTCTCATTCCGTAACTCCCGCGAGCATGTCTGCGATCTCTTTCTCGATCTGCTTCAGGTCGGTCTCGATTTCCTCCAGCGGACGTGGCGGCGTGTACTTGTAGAAATAACGGTTGAAATTGATTTCGTATCCGATCTTGGTTTTGGTGTAATCGATCCAGGCATCCGGCACGTGGGGCAGGACCTCACGTTTCATATACTCGTCCACATCTTCCTTGAGCGGCACGTTTTCGTAGTCGCGAAGTTCGGGATCGGGTTCGGGATTCCCCTTATTGTCTGTGCAAATATCCGCTGTTTCATCCCGCTCCGAAAGGGCCATGAGGATGGCCTTCAGGAATGCGGAATTTGGAATGATGAATGATGAACGCTTGAAAGCCTCTTTCAGTTCGGTCAGGAAGGCTTCCCTGTTTTTCCAAACCTTGCCGGAGGGAAGAGACTGGAGAACAGAGAGGATTTCCTGCTGCTGCCTCATCCCTGCCTCAATTTCACTCTGGGCCGCTTTGGTGTCTTTGCGCTTTTTGCTCGTGGCGAGATCGGCAAAAGGTTTTGTTTCCTGGACACGCTTCAAGCGTTCTTCATCAACGGCAAAGTTGAGCCGTAGTGGGCGCTCGACAGTGATGCGCCGGTATCCGAAATCCGCATTATCGAAAATGCGGACGGATTCGCCTTCTTTGAACGCCCCGTAACGCCGGGTGATTTCATCACGCTGTTTTTCGCAGATTTCATTGCGCTTGTTGCCGAGGCTTTTCCGCATCTTCTTGAAGAAACTCGTGGCATCAACGAGCTGGATCTTCCCCCGATGGCGTCTTTCTTTCCGATTTGTGAGGATCCACAGGTAGGTATAAATGCCGGTGTTATAGAAAAGTTGATCAGGCAGAGCGACGATGGCTTCAAGCCAATCGTTTTCGATAATCCAACGGCGAATCTCGCTTTCTCCCGATCCGGCTGCGCCCGTGAACAATGGCGAACCGTTGAAAACGATCGCCAGCCGGGTGCCGCCCTCTTTGGGGTCTTTCATTTTGCTGATCATGTGCTGGAGGAAGAGGAGGGAACCGTCATTGATACGCGGTAATCCCGCACCAAACCGCCCGCCGAATCCCTGCTCTTCGCTTTCGCGCTTGATGAAATCGGCCTCGGGTTTCCATTCCACTCCGAACGGGGGATTGGCCAGCATGTAATCGAACTTGTGATCGGGAAACCGGTCGTCGGTAAAGCTGTTTCCAAAAGCGATATGATCGATGTTCTGGCCTTTGATCATCATATCCGAGCCGCAGATTGCATAAGCCTGGGCGTTGTAGTCCTGGCCGAAGGCTTCCAGTTGGGCATCGGGATTCAGCTCGCGAACATATTCCTCGGCAACGGAGAGCATCCCACCGGTTCCGCAAGCCGGGTCGTAAAGCGTTTTCACGATTCCCCTTGTGGTGAGAACGTCACTGTCCGGCATGAAGAGGAGATTCACCATCAGGCGAATGACCTCACGAGGCGTGAAATGATCGCCCGCCTCCTCGTTCGATGCCTCATTGAACTTCCGGATGAGTTCCTCGAAGATGTATCCCATCTCGATGTTCGAAACGACGTCCGGGTGCAGGTCGATATCGCAAAACCTGGACACGACCAGATAAAGCCGGTCTGCTTTCTCCAGTTTGCCGATATGTTCCTCGAAACCGAAATTCTCGATGATCTCGCGGGCGCGAGAGGAGAATCCCTTGATGTAATAGGTCAGGTTTGCGGCGATGTGGTTTGGGTCGCCTTTGAGTTTCTCAAAAGTGAACCGGCTGGTGTTGTAGAATGGCACCCCGGTGACCCGACAGAGGATTGGATCGATGTTCTTGACTTTGCCGCCTGCCAGCTTCGCTTGTTGTTCCAGCACCTTGTCTTTGGTCCGTTCCAGGACGCAATCGAGACGGCGAAGAACCGTCAAAGGAAGCATGACATCCTTATACTGGTTCGGTCGGTATGGCCCACGCAGAAGATCCGCGACGGACCATATAAAACTGACTTTCTCTCCGAAATTATTCATTGGACATCCCCCACCTGGAATTCGCCGGAGACCACGGCGTTGATGATCAGCTCTATGATGGTCGGATGTTTATCCCTTGCGCACAAGTTCTCCCGGCAGGATTCGCTTTGAGCAAAATGAATGGTGAAAGAGCGGGATTCACGTCGATTTCCGGGGGCTTGCCCGGATCTCTCAAGAATCATAATCCCGGTTCAAGGCAGTCTGCCGGTCTCTCCGGGCGGTGGGTATCCTGGCCGGTCCGGGCCGCCGGTCTTACCCTTCCCATGCGGAACCGGATACGGTCCGGAGAGATCTGGGCCGTTTTCTTCCTGGAACCGGCAGGATTGCATTCCTGATCTCATATTGTGCAAGGAGGGGCCGGATTCTGGTCATGTGGTGCGATGGGATGCAGGGATAACACTCATGGCATAGTCTATAAGTAACTGATATATCGTGACTTAGTAATTTTAGTCAGCGGTTTCCTAAACCGCAGGTCACGGGTTCAAGTCCCATCGCCGGCTC
>JAKPRU010000050.1 GCA_029557025.1 Candidatus Omnitrophota bacterium
AAAAGGAGATCTCGCTGAATCCCTTTGAGATTAAGAGCCTGTTGCTGGTTCCGGAGAAGGACAGTCTCGTCGAGGTGGACTTGTTGGAGCGGCCCTTACCCGGCGCACGTCCATAGCCTACCCGTTGCTTTGCACCCAGACTTCCCGCTCTTGTTCATGAGCCCCGTGGCAGGTCTCTGATACACTGTGATCGGAGTGATAGATCACGATCTTCGTTTGTAGATTAACAGAGGATTGTGTCGTGTTTGAGCGGATTACATTTACGCCGGGAGTCATGGGTGGCCGAGCGTGTATTCGCGGCATGAGGATTACAGTGGCCCATGTATTGAATCTCATGGCCAGCGGCATATCTGACACGGGATGATGTTCTGCCAACGGGAACCCATGCGTGAAGTTCCTGGCGGATATGAACATGTCCATGGGTACGGTCACGATCCTTCCTCTGCGATATTTGAAATGTCCTTCAGGATTCTCCTGATCAATGAAATGGGAGTTCCGGCCACACCGGGTCAGAAACACAAGGATTGTCCCGTTTCAAAGAGATTTGCCTCTCACCAAGGAAGTCCTCCGCAGCATGTCATTCCGGTTTTTTCGCGACCCATGGGCTCCCGTCAATGTCAATTTCTCCGACAACGCGAAAAATACCGGAATCCAGATTCAGGCGCCCCACGGGGTGAGGAAGAAATGCTCTTGTCCTTCCCCACGGCTTCCGAAGATCGATACCGGTCTTTTCGCGGCCTGGCCCAACACTTCGAAATTCGCCCTTGCTTTACCGCGAAAAACCGGTATGACGTTGAT
The DNA here is from genome assembly GCA_029557025.1 of Candidatus Omnitrophota bacterium. Lineage (GTDB taxonomy): Bacteria > Hinthialibacterota > Hinthialibacteria > Hinthialibacterales > JAKPRU01 > JAKPRU01. The sequence continues at coordinate 799 of JAKPRU010000050.1, forward strand.
ACGGGGTTTCGGGCATTAAGCAGGATGCTGTCACTACCGGTGGCCCGCCATGGAATATCTGCAAATGAGCCCGGGGGCTATTTGAACCCTTGTCTTCGTGTCTATTGCGCATTTCAGAAAGGCATGTCATCTCCCGGCCCCGTATCCTCGGGCCGATCGTAGTCGAAGTCTTCGTCGATCTCCTTTTCGTGTTCCTCTTCACATTCCCTACAGAACTCGTGTGTGCTGAAATGCTGAATCCATCCCGACCCGGCGAGTTCGGGATTCCCGCAGTTCTCCGGGAGGATCTCCTCGGTAAGAATCCGGTAGGCGCTGCGCGGCGTGCAATGGGGACAAATGTCGAAGGCGATATTGAACAGGGCCAGG
>JAKPRU010000054.1 GCA_029557025.1 Candidatus Omnitrophota bacterium
TGGGTGGAACATGATCCGATGGAAATATGGGGATCACAAAGCGGCGTGGTCAGTGAACTGCTTGCGACGTCCGCTGTTTCCGCGGAAGAAATAGCCGCCATCGGCATCACCAATCAACGTGAAACAACCGTGGTTTGGGAAAAGAAAACGGGCAAGCCCGTTTACAACGCTATCGTCTGGCAGTGCCGCCGTACCGCGGATATATGCGATGAGCTTAAATCGATGGGTCTGGAAAACTACATCCGGGAAAATACGGGATTGGTTCTCGATGCTTATTTCTCGGGAACCAAGGTAAAATGGATACTCGATAACGTGGAAGGTGCCAGACAAAAGGCTCAAAACGGAGAGCTGCTTTTCGGCAATATCGATACATGGCTCATCTGGAATTTAACCCGGGGGAAGGCTCATGTGACGGATTACAGCAATGCGTCCCGCACGATGCTTTACAACATTAAAGATCTCACGTGGGATAAAAAAATCCTAAACGAACTCGATATTCCCGAATCCATGCTGCCGGACGTAAGGCCGTCCAGCCACGTTTACGGTTATACCGATGCCAAATTATTCGGTGCGGAAATACCGATCGCCGGAGACGCCGGCGATCAGCAGGCGGCGCTGTTCGGTCAGGCCTGCTACACACCGGGCATGGTTAAAAACACGTATGGCACAGGTTGTTTCATGCTGATGCTGACGGGAGAGAAACTGGTTCACTCCGCCAGTGGACTGCTGACCACGATTGCCTGGGGCATCAACAACAAAGTTGAATATGCTCTGGAAGGCAGTATTTTTATCGCCGGCGCTGCGGTCCAATGGCTGCGTGACAGTATGAAAATCATCTACGATGCAAAAGACAGCGAATATTTCGCGACCCGGGTAGAGGATTCTCTCGGTGTCTATGTCGTCCCGGCGTTTGTCGGATTGGGCGCTCCTTACTGGGACATGTACGCGCGGGGCGCCATTCTGGGATTAACCCGGGGGACGACACGAAATCACATCATTCGCGCCACCCTGGAATCCATCGCCTATCAGACCCGCGATGTTCTGGAGCTGATGCGCACCGAATGCGGCATTGATTTGAGCGAATTGCGTGTGGACGGCGGCGCCTGCGCAAACGATTTTCTGATGCAGTTCCAGTCGGATATTCTGGGCGTTCCCGTGGAACGGCCGGAAATCATCGAAACCACGGCCATGGGAGCGGCTTATCTTGCCGGTCTCGCCGTCGGATTCTGGAAAGACCAATCCATGATCACTCAAAGACGTAAAGTGAATCGTCGCTTTAATCCTGTAATGGACGACCATAAACGTAATAAATTCTATAATGGCTGGAAGAAAGCGGTCAAGCGGGCGATGAGCTGGGAAGAAGAAGCATAAGAAACGTTCAAAGTTCTACGTTCAATGTTCAACGTTAAGGACAAGAAAAAATAAATAAATATGATTAAAACGGATGTGATTATTATCGGCGGGGGAGCGACGGGATGCGGGATCGCGCGGGATCTGGCTTTACGCGGTATTCCCCACTGTCTGATCGAAAAAGGCGATTTCGCAGCGGGGGCCACCGGCGCCTGTCACGGCCTGCTGCACAGCGGAGGACGGTACGCCGTGACCGACCCGGTCGCGGCCCGGGAATGTTATGAGGAAAATCTCATCCTCAGAAAAATCGGTGAAAAATGCGTGGAACAAACGGGAGGTCTCTTTGTACGCCTGCCCGGTGATTCCAAACGTTTCCGTGAATTATTCCTACGCGGCTGCGAAGATGTGGGCATTCCCGCCGAAGTCATCTCCTCCACCAAGGCCCTGGATCTGGTTCCCAATCTGAATCCGGACATAGAGGAGGCCATCCGGGTTCCTGATTGTTCCATCGATCCTTTCCGCCTGTGCATGCTGAACATCCGGACGTCCGAGCTGCGCGGCGGTATTATTTACACAAGACACAAGGTCACTGAGATTATCAAATCCCACGGCCGGTGTGTGGGCATCAAAGCCACGGATCAGTCCACCGGTGAAATCAGGGAAATCCGCGGTAACATCATCGTCAACGCAACCGGCGCTTGGGCGGATATGATCGCTGCGCTTGCCGGTTGTAAGGTGCCCGTGACACTGGTCAAGGGATCGCTGGTCATTACGAATCACCGCCTGACCAACATGGTCATCAACAGGCTGCGGCAACCCTCCGACGGCGATATCATTGTGCCGAATGAAGCGGTTTGTCTGGCCGGAACAACATCACTCTCGGTGGAAGACCCGGATAAAATCATCATCGAATCGCCGGAGGTGGATACCATCAT
>JAKPRU010000059.1 GCA_029557025.1 Candidatus Omnitrophota bacterium
TGCTGCTGCCTCATGTGGACGCAACAGGGGCGCTCCTGATCCTTGTCCAGACCATCGCCATTTTCTGCATTATCGCGTTGCTGGAATACGCTCGAAACCACCACAATCGGACTCAATAAGGAAACGTTTGATCCATTTCCGCGGCGCTGAGTTCGACCAGGTACGCCGTCAACTGCTCCACGGCCAGGTTGAAAATCTTCTCTCCTTTTTCCGCTGTGGCCTGTCTCGGATCGCCGACACCGGCATTTCGGGTCACCAAGTGCCATGGACGGGTAATTTTCACATAGCCTTTCCGAACCGCTTCCAGACGACAGGTTTTTGTTGCTCCGTCGTCCGCAACACGCATATCGACCAGATGGGGAAAAAGGTACAGACTGAGGCTGGTTTCCATGTGATCCGCATGGTCTCCCGTGGGCCGGCAATCAGGGGGAAGATTATCCTCAACCGCTTTCCACCATTCATACACGGAGAGAAAGACCGATGTCGCCCCAAACATCTCGCGCAGAATGAATCCGAATTCATTCCCGCCATGCCCATTCGCAATCACCAGCTTGTGGATGCCGTGATGTTCCAAGGAATCGACCAGATCTTGCATAAAGGCAAGGTGGGTGGATGGACGGCAGTTCATTGTGAACGGAAAGGCCATCACGTTGGAGTCCACGCCGTAGGGCATCGAAGGCAGAAGAAGCGCGGAAGCGCCTTGCTCATTTGCCTTTCGACAGGCGGATTGCGCCATAGCCGTGACAGTGAGCGTGTCGTTCCCGTACGGAAGATGCAGATTGTGCGGCTCCGTCGCGCCGAACGGCAGCACGGCAACCTCGAAGTGACGGCCTTTCATTGTGGAGTAGTTGCATTCGGCCAGATTCGGTGAGTTCATGGTTTTCCTTTTTGAGCCTGCGCGACTTAACGGTCCAGGATATCGCGGACCACTTTGGCCAGTTCATCCGGACGGTATGGCTTGGCGATATATTCCACAATCCCGCTTTTTGACGGTGAATGAACATACCCGTTTTCCGAATATCCGCTGCTGATAATGATTCGCGCGTTCGGATCCACCGCCAGAATCTGTTCCAACACTTCCTGTCCGGACAGATACGGCATGGAAAGATCGAGTATCGTCAGGTCGATTCGTTTACGCTCCCGGTGATAGACCCGAAGACCCTCATTTCCATCCGAAGCGAGCAACACCGTGTATCCCATTCTCTCCAGGATGCTTTGTCCCAAGTCGCGAATCAATTCCTCATCATCCACCAGAAGGATCGTCTCGTTGCCGCCCCGGATATCGCGAACGGTCTCCATTTCCACTTCCTCCACCATTCCGGGCGCAGCAGGGAAATAGATTCGGAAGGTGGTTCCCAAACCGGGTTCGCTGTACGCATTAATCCACCCGTTATGCTGGTGGATGATTCCATAGCTCGTGGCCAATCCCAATCCCGTCCCTTTGCCGATGTCCTTCGTGGTAAAGAACGGTTCGAAGACGCGACGACGGGTTTCCAAATCCATTCCCGAACCGTTGTCCGTAACGCTGAGCATGACGAAAAGTCCCGGACGGCCCTCGCTGTGGCCGTTGCAGTATCGCTGATCGATTCGGACAGTCGAGGTTTCAATCGTGATTCGGAACCGGTCGTTGCGCCGCTCCGGCCATTTCCGACCGTGCATGATCTCCTCGATCGCATCCCGCGCATTCAAACAGAGATTCATCAGGACCGAATTGATCTGGCTGGCATCCGCCAGAATGTCCGGCAAGTCGGGTTCGGTCAATAAACCAATCTCGATCCGACGGTCGATTGTCTCCCGTGCCAGCCGATGAGTTTCTTCGACAAGAGCGTTCAGATTCACCCGCTTGAATTGAACCTGGGACTTCCGGCTGAATGCAAGTAATTGTCGAACCAGGCTCGCCGCGCGGTCGGCGGCTTCTTCGGCGTTCGTAAGGTAATCCATAATATCGGAGGACGCGCGAATCTGAGCCAGGCTCAGGTTGCCGAGAATCCCTGTCAGCAGATTATTGAAATCATGCGCAATTCCTCCGGCCAGCTGTCCCACCGCCTCCATCTTATGCGCCTGCCGAAGTTGCTCCTCCAAATTCCTTCGTTCTGTTATGTCCGTGATAATGGTGGCAAATCGCCCGGATTCGGGACTATACGCCATTGCCTCAAAATACTTGTTCAGGTCTTTGCAATATACTTCAAATCGCGTCGGCGTCTCGCTGCACGCTGCCTGGTTGTAATGTTCGATCCATGTATCCTCCAGATCGGGAAAGACCTCTGTCATGGTCTTTCCGACAACTTCACTCGCTTTCAGTTCCATGACCGACTCAAAGGCCGGATTGACCTCCAGGAATCGGCAATCGCATATCCTGCCCGTCTCGTCGCAGACCATTTCATGCAGCGCAAATCCGCTGATCATACTGTTGAAAAGAGAACGATATTTCCGCTCGCTGTTCTGAAGATTCTGTTCCGCTCGCTTCCGAGGACTGATATCCCAAAGTAGCCCAATCGATGCCACAACAGTTCCCTGTTCATCCGGAACCTGCACAGCGCCGTTATCGAGCCATTTTTCCTCACCGGTCCGGGTTCGGATTCGGTACTCCGCCCTCCAGACATTTTCCTCCCCCCTGACCAGTTTCCGCACAGCCTCTTCGTGGGAAAGGCCCCGCAGTCCGCCAAGCAGAATTTCCTCCTGGATCATGTCCAAAAAACGGCTGTGTGTAAGTTCCCCTTCCGCATAGCCGGTCAAATCTTCAATACCGCTGCTGAGAAATACGTAGGTTCCCGTTCTGTAGTCCAGAAAATAGGCGACCGCACCGGCGGCCTCAATCGCGCTGCGAAGATAGGCCTCCCTATTTTGCAACGAGCTAAATGCCTGTGTTCTCTCGGCCTCGGCGCGTTCAAGATCCGCAACGCGAGCCTGGAGTTTCTGGATCTCGGCGAGCAGATCCGATAGGGTTCTATCGGGGTTGTGCATTTCAGGAAGGTCTCCAACCGACATCGTTCTTCACGTGATTCACCGGACCCTGCCAAAACACCTCCCGACAATCATTAACGTGGAAACATGACACGGCAAATAAGTCACTCCTCAACCAGATAAAGATCGTCCGTGTGAAAAGGAGGATTCCCAATCACCAGCGCAACCACGTCGCCGGTTGCCCGGTGGCGGACATAAGGCTTAATCAGTACGGCGCTGCCCGGAGAAATCGGGACCCTGTCTCCATCCAGTTCCAATGCCCCGTTTCCTTCCAGGACATAGTAAATCTCCGTTGTCTCCTTGTGGTAATGCGGCTTTGCATCGTGAATAGAGACCACAGAGGCGCTCATGGAAACCTGATCCTCGGATGTGAAGATCCGTTTCC
>JAKPRU010000062.1 GCA_029557025.1 Candidatus Omnitrophota bacterium
ATTCCATTCGCTACCTGTTCCGCACACCGCCGGCCGGTCGCGAAGCCCGGATTATGCTGAAACTTCAAGATGCTGGTGTGCCGGTCAACGATCTTGTTGCCGTGGGGATTCGAAGAAAATGCCCGTTCGAGGTGGAGAATGTCCTGGTTCTCCGGTCCCCGTCGAATCTCCAAACTCTGGGCAGATGGAGTTTTGAACAATTTCAAGAACAAGGGGAATCCGCTCGACGACAGGTCAGCCTGGTTCTGACAAGGATTCTGGCCTCAGTCCGAAGAATGCACGAGGTCAACGTGTATCATGGCGACCTGAATCCCGGGAATATCCTGATCGATCCTGATGAAATGCGGTTCTGTTTCATCGATTTTCACCGATCCCGATTTCTCTGGCCGGGGGATATAAAGCGGCGAACCGAGGACATTTCGGAGGTTCTGGAGTACTTCAGCGCATACTACGACCAGAGGGAGCGGTTGGACTTGGCCGCTGTGTATGCATCATCCGAAAGCCTCCTCTGTCGGTCCATTCAGGATTCGTGGGACAAGGTTCACCGGAAGCGTATGGAAAGACGCATTGCGACAGTCACCGGGCAATGCTGCGAGGACCGCACCTATTTCCGCACAGTTCAGTCGGCCACACGACTGCTTTACATGGACAGAAAATACGATGCGGAACGGCTTTTGGAATGGATTTCCACCCCGGATTTACCCGACGGGTGGCGAGCGGAGGACGCGACAGGTTCTCCAACGGAATTGCGCGAGGTCTGGCGGGCCGCCATCGAGAAAAGCATGAAGGAAGAAATCCGTGAAACTCCGGTCGCCCTTGTGTTGGAGCCCCCCTCCGAGCAGAGAGGAAAACTGATTTGGGACATGCAAAAACCGCCGCACTATCGCCTCAGTCATATCTTCTCCCTTGAACGGTTTGCCCCGGAGGGAGATCATTTTCTTCCTTGCCGACGGGGAAGGGACGAAAAAATATGACGAAAGAATACTTCCGAAAGTACCACTACCGTAACACGGAGGCCGCCCGGACTTACGATGACCGGAAATTTGGTTCGCCTTCACTCGCTCGTTACAACCGCGCCACAGAGAAAGCGCTGGACAGAGCGCTGCGTCTTCTCCCTGATGGAAGTCGGGTGCTGGATATCCCATGCGGAACAGGGCGATGGACCGAGTTTATCATTCGCAAACGCATGGAATATGTCGGCGGAGATATCTCCCTGGAGATGATGCAAGTCTGCCTGGAGAAATACGCGGGCATTCGAAGGGCATTTGACTTGGTGCAGCTGGATGGAACCGCCCTGCCCTTCCCGGACAAGAGTTTCGATGCCGTGCTGTGCTTCAAATTCCTGAGTCTTCTCCCGCAGGAAATCCGCCTGGAAGTCCTGCGGGAATTCCGGCGTGTGACGAGGCGCTATTTGATTGCCCAATCGCAGCATTTGCGGACCTTCTGTCCCTGGCGCGCGCTGAAGTTATTATTTGCAAAAGTGTTTGGAATCGAGTGGCGAACAAAGAAATACCAGACTCGTGCGGAACTCCTTCCGCAGATTGAATCGGCGGGGTTTCGAACCGTTGCGCGGATCAGAATCATCCGGTCTTTCCTGGATGTTCTGTGGCCATTCGATTTGGAGTACCTGGCCGTGCTGGAGGTCAGGGATGAGAAGAACCCGCACTAGGCCGAGGAGGGCAGGATGCCCGTCTTCTCGTAAAACGCATCCAGAATCCGCTTCACAATATGGTCGTACGTGTAGTTTTCCAGAGCCAGTTCATGCCCGGCCTGTGCAATCCGTTTCCGCTCTTGCGGATGCGCCAGGTAGTACTCGACCATTTCCTGACACTCTTCGGGAGACCGATACCACACCAGGTGCTTGTGGTTTTCGAACAACTCTTCCAGTCGTGGAACATAGCTGGTCAGCAGAAAGCCCTTGCAGCCCAGAGTGAGCCAGGTTCGGTTGGAGAAACAGAGAGGGATATCCGGGTGAGTGTCCACTCCCAGAATGATGGCGGCGGCAGCACAGATTGCGCGGTATTGCGGCGGATACACTACACGCCGTGCGGCGCGTAATCCGACTTCGTCCCATCCTAAACCATACAATTTCACATCCCACCGGCGGGTGAGCGGTTCAATGACAGCCGATCGCCCATCACCCGGGCGGCATTTTCCAATAAAGGCTACCTCACTGAGCCACCGAGGATGCGGATTGGGATCAGGATAATGTGTCCCGGGATCGAATCCCTGTGTCAGAAAACGAACATCTTGACATCCCGCCTCACGAAAGAAATCAAGTTGTCCCTGGTTGTTGATAAAAAAGATGGTGCTTTTACGAGCCAAGTCGAGAATCTCCGGTTCCGGTTCACGATGGATTGAAGGCAGAAAGAACAACATGGGAATCCCGTCAGCCAACAACGCCTCGACCATGGGAAGGGGGGGTAGGTGCGTATACAGGAAGAGCATGTCAGGCTGGAACCGGCGCGCCCCGGCAATCAACCATTTCGGGCCAAAGAATTTCTCCATCCAGGTACTACGTAACCACTTCACCCTGCATCCGGCGCGTCGAAACGCCTCCATCAGGTGCATTCCCGCCTGGGTTCTGCGTTTTGTCCGACCGGTGAAGATGATTCGCAAGGGGATAACCTCTGGAGGATGCTCTGTTCATCCCGGAATGAACTGCGTTCCTGTAAACAATTGTTGATCTTGAACGTCTGCAAATCACTATTTTATTGGGGATTGCACCAAAGAGGCAACCGGGTATGCCCCGTTCACCCGAAAAAAATCGGGTACAGGATCTTGTAGATCAGGTACAGCACAACAAACATTTCCACCAGTCTGACCGGCTTGGATCGCCAGACACATTGCGGAGACTCGACCTCTTCCGGCTC
>JAKPRU010000063.1 GCA_029557025.1 Candidatus Omnitrophota bacterium
AAGCCGCTTCGGTTGTATCCCAAGCCGCAGTCCCGTGACTCCAGGGCGATCAGGCCATGATTTCGAACGAAGAAGTAATCCACGGCTAACGCAGGGGAATTTCCATCCTGGGAGAGGTGAAACGTATACACCCGCGCCGGGTGCAGGGGATCCGTGACACGGTACATGGTGATGGAGTTATCCACTTTTTCGCGCGCGCACACATACAGGCGGTCCCCATCGATGGAAAAGGCGGCATATTGAACCGGCAGCGAAGGAGGTTCCGTTTCCAACTGGAGCGGAACCGGATTTTCCGGATCGCGCAAATCCAAGGCCCCGATCACCACGTCCCGGTTTTCCGCCAATCCGCGGGCGTAATAGAGTACGCCGCGGTGGATCGTTTTCTCCCGGAGCGGCTCCGGTAGTTCGATGGTTTTGACCTCCACGGGATGGTCGAGGTCTTCGAGGGAATAAATCTGCCAAAGGTACTGGATAGGGTGTTTTTCGTCAATAAATCTTTCCTGGTAGAGGTAAAAATAATTACCATGCCAGGTAGTCATGCGGCGAACTTCCGGGAACGCCTCGTAATAAAACGGTAATGTTCTGGGAATGGTGGATCGATACACAGGCCGGGCGGGATCGTGGATATCCACAATATGAAAGCCACTGGATGCAGCCGCAATCAATGCCCCGCCCGATATCATAAGACCGGTCCCCCCTTCCCGGGTCTGGAGCGAGCTTAGCGGTTTCAACTCCATCCTTTCATTCATCTGATAGATCTGAATCGTGTACGTGCACTCTTGAGGAATTATGTAGCTCGTATGGGCGGCCGCCAGGATACCTCCTGCCGAAGCAATAAAATCTACATTTGGGATCTCCGTGGACGGCAATCTGTATTCCGGAGGATCGCTTTCGGTCAGAGGAGCGATGATGGCTCCTTGATCATACCCGCCCAAGGCGTATCCGGTTCCGTTTACGATCCGCCGGGGTTGGATGGCACATACCCGCGTCGCAAGCAGCTGGGGTTCCGTGGGATTGGTTACATCGAATTGAAGCCAACGGTCGTTTTGAGGAAGAAAGGCGAAATTTCCATCCCAAAGGGCTGGCCCTTGAATCCCCTCCAGGGGCAAGCTCCAGATTTCCTTGGGCGGTGAACCTTCGGACAAATCGAAAACGGAAAACTTGTTGGCATACGTCAAAAAACCGTATTGCCGTATGGCAAACAGGCCCGACAGCGAATCGAGCATTGCGGCTCGTCCACCCCATCCGTCACCCGAAATCAGATGTTCCACCCACTCTGTTTTCTGTTTTTCCTCCGAATACGTCAGGCGCAATCGTCGCAGCGATGAGTAAGTGCTTAGAAATTCCCAATAATAGATTTCCGAGGAACCGGGAACGATCGGTTCCACGGAAGCGTAAACCCTGGGTATGCCGGAAGGAAAAATGGTATACGTGGCGAATCCGGTCAAATATTCGGGTTGGCGTAGGTCATGGATACTGTATAGATCCGCGGAATGCCTATTCGACTTGGGAAACAAGCCGGGGAAAAAATTGTCGATGAACAAGGCGTAGCCGTTGATCTCGACCTTCTCCGTCCAGTAACCGGTCATGTGATGAACCAAGAACGGTTGCTCCGGGTCATCGAGTGCATAGAGAAACACGCCATGCTCTCCCACCGCGGCCGCCAGGATTCTACCGGAGAGGGCGATTTGGCGAATCAATTCCGGAGCCGGATAGATCCGGTTGACTTCCCTCGGTTGACTTGGATCCGTGACCTCGTAGACGATCAACG
>JAKPRU010000067.1 GCA_029557025.1 Candidatus Omnitrophota bacterium
CCGTTACCGATCTGCGCGGAATGGCGACCTATACCTCCACGATGATGAACCTCCAACAGGCTTTCGGAGGGGGACAAGCCACCGGGGCGCTGGACCTGTCATTCCTGGGGGATGAGACATTCCCGATTGTGGATGTTGCTGTGGCACAGGAAGATCGGTTGATTCGCTGGTCCTATTCGGAATCGGGAATGGAAGGGATTCTCACGGCGTTTTCGCTCCTGAAGGCATTCTCCCAACAGACTTTCTCCGGACAGACAGGAGGTCCCCTGAGCAGATGCGAAGCGGAGCTGAGAATACTCAAGACCGTACTGGAATCCTATTTCCTTGACAACAAACGTTACCCGGACAATCTGAATCAGCTGACGGAACCGATCAAGTATATGAGTTCTGTTCCATCGGATCCCTGGACTGGAAAACCGTATTACTACGAACATCGCGGGCACAGCTATATCCTGATCGGAGCCGGGCCGGATGGGAAAATCGATCTGGATACGAAGACGATTGAGGGCGAGTTTACGGAAGAGAAGATCCCCGCCGGCGCCCGATACGATCCGGCGAAGGGACCGGATGCGGCCGGAGACGTGATTCGAGTCGGGCCATAACCGTCGGGCGGACGCAATTTCCGAATTGGCGGGGGTTTGTTGACATACCCCTTGGCCTTGATAAACTTTTAATTCTGCTTGTCCGACACAAAATACTCCGTGGGGACCCGACACCAATCCGTGAAGGGACCTTTTGTCTGCGAGGGATTTCTTGTCGGGCCGGTGGGGTGGAACGCCTTCTTAAGACTTGTTCCATGAGATTTCGAGATGTATTTCCCGGAGTGTTTCGGGAACACATCCACCTATTTGTCGATCCCGGTCTGCAATCCATGAAGGACCGCGTAGAGGAGCATATCCGGAATGTATCGTGTACCGCCTTGGAAGGTTTTTCTCATTGTCGCCACGTTATTGGTTTCTTTTTGGGCACTTCTTCCCAGCTTTCAATGGTACAGCATCCCACACGAATTCCGCAGTTTGCGAACCACACCTCGCCTGGCCGAACTGGAAAAGGCAGTAAACGATCCTACCCAGAAGTCGGAAGAGGTCCTGAGGGAGTACAATGCGGAAAAGGAACGAGTGAAAAAACTTCAGGAGAAGGCCATTCGGCTCGGATTGGACCTTCAGGGCGGTGTTCACCTGGTTTTGCAGGTGGACATTGAGAAAGCCGTTCAACAGGCGATCAAAGACAATAAAAAGATCACCGAGCAGGATCTGAACCAGGCTCGCGAAAGCACTCTGGAACAGGCCACTATGGTGGTCCGGGAGCGGGTTGACGAATGGGGAGTGT
>JAKPRU010000071.1 GCA_029557025.1 Candidatus Omnitrophota bacterium
CCGTTTGTGGTAATCTCAATCGGCGTTCCGCCGGCAGGATTCTGGGGATCCTCAAAACTCTGGGTAATCGTAACCGAGGCGATGCCGTGAGAGTCCGTTACCGGACCACCCAGCTCAAACCCTTCCCGACGAGGTACCAAATTTGCTACACCTATTTCAGTGTCGTTAATCGAGGGATTTTCGAGGTCAACATCGAACTGAACGCTCGTGGCATCCGGCGTGCGGTTACCGGCTCTGTCTTCAGCGAGAACATGGAGCCAGTAACCGGTTCCTTCCGCGATATCCGCAGGGAAGTTTTTAGTGAAACTCCAGTTGCCGCCTGTGGGAAGTTCTGTATATCCGGCAGCTTTGGGATCGGTTCCGGCATCCGGAGCCGTAGCGTTTTGTATAATCTGATACCATACTTTCGCGACCCCTACACCTTCCGCAGGTTCGCCAGCTTCACCACGGAACAGGTAGGTGGAACCCGAAAGGGCATTCACACCATGAGATCCGGCTGTCGGAGCTGTTATGTCATTCTTGTTCGGCGGTGTTCTATCAATTGTTACCGTCACCGTTGCCAATGTTGTGCTTGTTTTATTTGCGAGGTCTATCGCCTGAACCTCGTAGGTGAACATACCATCAACCACCAGTGTCGCGCCTGTGCTTGCGGGATTTCTTGGAAGACCGGCGAGGGTCCATGTATAGTCCGTCGAACCGGATGCGTCAATTTCGGGCAAGGCAACACTATTCTGTTTGACTACAATTCTGTCAACACCCCAGGAATCTTTTGCGTTTCCTGTAAGCGAGAAAGTAGAGCCTTCGAACCTCACCGTTTCTCCGTTAATCTCTATCGTCGGGTTCGCACGGTCAAAGATGAAGTTTCGGGTTACAACGGGACTCACGTTTCCGGCAGTATCTTCCGCCACTACACGGAGCGTTTTTTCGCCTTCAGCATCAGCGGGATCAAAGAGATGCGTTGTATTCCAGGTTGCAGAAGGTACAATTTGTGTCCAGTTTGTACCGTCAAGAGAATAACGGATTTCCCGTATACCTCTGGAGGGAGCAGGGTCTGACGCCCCTCCCTGGAACGAAGCATTCGTTCCCACCACACTATTTGCGGCAGGCACATTAATAACGGCAGTGGGCGCGCGGGAATCAAGCTGTACGGTAATGGTTTCCGAGTCCGATCTCTGACCTGCCGCATCGTATACGGTTATCTCATACTTGTAAGTACCATCACGGGATCCGTCAAACGTTACCTGCGTGCCGATATTGCCCGCTACAGGTATCCGAGGAAGGGTTCCGATTGTCCAGGTACAGGAGGTATTATCCCCGTTCGGAGTAATGCTGACCGGTACGGGAATCTTGTCTCCGTTTCCAAGCTGCTGAGTTATAACAACC
>JAKPRU010000080.1 GCA_029557025.1 Candidatus Omnitrophota bacterium
TGAAGGTGTAGTTCTCACCGGGGGCAAGATCACGTTCTCCGGGATTCGTGCCTGTGGCTTCGAGTACATACGCGCCATAAACCCCTTTTTCCTTATCGGTTATCTCCTCCCGATGTAACGGCGCAACACCTATTCTGTGAGTCTTCTGCCCCTGGTTAACCAGGGTACAGTTTTCAATCACGGCCGGTTTGGAAGGGGAGGGAAAAAGGATGCGCGTCAATTCCACATCATCATCCAGAAGGGTTGTCAGCGTCATCAACCCCGCCTGGCGCACCGATTGCGCCTGGTCAATGCGATTCCTTCTCCCATCAACGGAAATCTCGGGAAAGTCCTTGAAGCCAAAATCCCGGGACAGACTCGCATGTGTATCATTGGGAATGGTACGCAGCATGGGCCACACCACGTGCTTCTCGACGTTGCTTGCCCCCCTGTTATTTACACCATATTCCACGATGACCGATACCCGGCCGCCGCTCATTTCTATATGATCCTTGTGCGGGAGTGTCCCTTGGCCCCGGACATTCCAGGTGATACCGCCATCGGCATCCATTTGCCATCGGTCTTGTCTTTCGGTCGGGGATTCCGCCAGCACAGCAGTTCCCGATACAACGCAGAATAGACAAAAAGTAAATACTGTTCTCATCCGCTATCACCTTAGAATTTTCACAGTGAATTCACATACCCCATGTACAATGGCGCCACATCTTTTATCATGATTCGACCCCTTTCATCCAATCTAATGACGTAGCGGACTCCAGCCGGTTGATTTGTTCGTTCAGGTCGGTGGTGCAGGGAATCAAAAAGTACTTTTCGTACCGTGGAAGGAGCAGAGTTAGTCACACCGTTTCAGGGGTTTGTTCAGGGTGTATACATCCCCCGGTTTTCTTTGTTCTCGTATTAGATTTCTTTTCGAAACGAGGAGGAGCAGGATGGGCCCAAACATCAACGCAACCCATGATTCGATTCTATGGAAGACGTCACGACTAGTCCTGCAGGTTGAGATCCAGTAGCGCGGGAACGATCACATCGTTCAGTATGGCCGGGGAAATAACGTGTTTCTTGTGCGTGGCGTCCGAATGGAACTCCCATTGTCCCTCGCCGAGCAGGCGCACCATGTCGGCAACGAATCCGGCATAACTCTTGTAGGCATACCCGCTGAAACAGCACTCATCGTAAAGATTGAGTATCTGCACCTGCCGGCGGCTATCGCCGTACCCGCCCAGGGCGAATATCTCCAGCCAGCTGGCCACGCCGGCGGCGGTGTCCGTAATACCGTCGCCGTTCGTATCGGTTTCCTTATAGAGCGGCGGATAGAACTGCTCATCGTCGCCCCAGGAACCCGAGGAGAAGTCCCGGGCATAAAGCGGCATTGCCCCCGCGATGGGGAAACTCAACCGGATGCGCGTGTCGAGCGCGGCGAGCATGTGCCCCGTCCAACCACCCCCGGAAAGCCCCGCGTAGGCCACCTCTGCCGCTTCCGGGTACTTGGCAAGGAAATGGTTGGTTCCCTGTATCATGGGTTCCAGAAACAACCGGAAGATTTCGCCCTGGGACAGGATTTCAGGGAGAAACTTTGCGAACATCTCCTTGTGCGCGGCAGAACCACGTTTTTCCAGGGTGACTTCCGCCGATCCTTTCGCTGACAGGAGGGTGTTGTCCCGATTGAAACCGACCAGCGGCATGTCGGACACCAACACGGTAAACCCTTCCTGAAGAAAACGGTTGATGGCATCATTGACGCCATAACTGAAGGGGCCGTCGGTCCGATGACCCGAGTTCACAATAACC
>JAKPRU010000091.1 GCA_029557025.1 Candidatus Omnitrophota bacterium
GTCCCCGCCTGGTAGTAGGCCAGGCGTCCCTGCCTGGTAGTAGGCCAGGCGTCCCCGCCTGGCACAAGTAGGCCAGGCGTCCCTGCCTGGTAGTAGGCCAGGCGTCCCCGCCTGGCACAGTCTCTGCCTGGCTAAGTAGGCCAGGAAACACGCTTTCTTCACCCCAATCACCTGCCCCGCCGGAGCGAGGCTCGCGATGACGGAACGGGGACGGCCACCCCGAGTGGCATTGGTGGGCTACCGCTGCTCGGTCCAGCCCCCCTGCCCGAAATCACCCCCGTATCTCTACACGCTTGCCGGTTTGGGCGGACTTGTACGCGGCAAGAGCTACCGCCAATCCCCGGATTCCCGCCTCCAGGCTTGCTTCCGGCTGGATTCCTTTCCGCACGTGACGCAAAAAGTAGTCGATTTCCACTTCCCACCCGCCGACTGTCGGTTGTTTATCCACAACGCGCCACGATGTTTTTACCGTGCCGTCCGGCGAGGTCCGCCCCCGCAAGACCGAAAGTCCTTTCAAATAATCAAAGATAATTGTGCCCTCGGTCCCGTAAATCTCTATTCCCGAAAACCCCGGCTTGCTGGTCCAGCCGACTTCAATGTATCCCAGGCAGTTCTGCTCGAACTCCAGAAGAACCACCGCGTTGTCTTCCACCGCAATATCCTTAATCAATGTCTTAATAACGGCAGAGACAGCGGTGATGGGACCGATATAATAGTGCGCCAGGTCGATCGCGTGAATGCCCATATCCAGCATGGCCCCGCCACCCGCCAAGTCGGGATTGTAAAACCAGTCGCTCATCGCCCAGCCCGGCTGCGGCCCCTCGTGGGCAAAACGAACGCGAATCATGAAC
This sequence comes from Candidatus Omnitrophota bacterium, assembly GCA_029557025.1. GTDB lineage: Bacteria > Hinthialibacterota > Hinthialibacteria > Hinthialibacterales > JAKPRU01 > JAKPRU01. The sequence continues at coordinate 852 of JAKPRU010000091.1, forward strand.
GGTTTCCCGATTTCACCCCTGTCCACGAGTTTCTTCGCTGTTACATTGCCCCGATAAAGACGGTGGGTAAACGCCGTCATAAATACAGTCCCGGCTTTATCTCTGGCCTTCTGGATTTTTCGGGCTTCCGCCAGGGTGAGACAGAGCGGCTTCTCGCATAGAACATGACAGCCATGCTCCAGCGCCAGAACGGCCTGTTCCGCATGGAATCGGTTGGGCGTGCAGATGCTTACAATATCCGGTCGCTCGTTCTCAAACAGCGCTTCCGCCGTGGCGTACGTGCGGGCGGCGCCGAAAATCTTTTCGGCCTCTTTCCGTCTTGCCTCACACGGGTCCGCTGCCGCGATCAGCTCACAGGCTTTGCTCTTCTGGTATCCCGGAAGATGACAGTTCTGCGCAATAGCTCCGCAACCGATTACGGCTGCTTTCAATCTGGCCATGGATTTATCCTCCTGACTCATTGACCCCGCCCTTTTCTTTGTCAACCAAGGGGACAGGGGAAGTTTCGCCTGTACGCACTCCAGTCGAGTCCACACCGTACCATAATTCCCGATCGGATCATAATGCCCATCCGGTTTCATGGGAGGGATGCGTTCTTGAAGTGACTCGGTGGCGCTGACACAATGCGAAAGACTCACCCAGGAGGTACACCGTGACCACATTTGCCGATTATGTCCGCACTCATCAAGATCGTTTTCTCCGAGAACTTCAAGAGGTTGTCCGAATTCCAAGTGTCAGCACGGAACCCGCCCATGCCCCGGATGTCCGCAACGCCGCCGAGTGGGTCCGAAATGCTTTTCTGAAACTGGATATCCCGGCTGAAATCCTGGAAACCGCCGGGCATCCTGCGGTCCTGGCTGAGCTGAATACGAACCCCGATGCCCCCACAATCATGATTTACGGCCATTATGATGTCCAACCGGCCCAAAAAGAGGACGGTTGGGATCGAGACCCGTTTTCTGCCGATATTGACGGAGACAAACTGATTGCGCGCGGGGCCGCCGACAACAAGGGACAATTCCATGCTCATATCAAGGGCCTTGAAACTTTTCTGAACACCATCGGCCGGCCGCCGCTCAATATTCGCTTTCTGATTGAAGGGGAAGAAGAAATCGGCAGTCCCAATCTCGGCGGTGTGGTCCGAGAACAAAAAAAACGTCTTCGTCCCGATGCGATTGTCATTTCTGACACAAGCATGTACCAGGAGGACACACCCACTATCTGCTATGGTCTTCGCGGGCTGGCGGCAGCGAAAATAACCGTGATCGGACCTGACCGGGATTTGCATTCGGGAACTTACGGTGGGGCGGTCGCCAATCCCATCCATGCTCTCGTGGAAATACTTGCCGGATTACATGACCGTGAAGGGCGTGTCGCAATCCCAGGATTCTATGATGATGTAAAGCCGCTGGAATCCTGGGAACGCAATTCTTGGGCGGAACTGCCCTGGGATGGGGCGGAATACCGCAAGAACTTGGGCGTTAAGGAGCTTTGGGGCGAACAGGGCTACACGACCATCGAACGGACTTGGGGACGTCCAACTCTTGAAATCAACGGGATTTACGGTGGCTTTACCGGTCCGGGAGTTAAAACGGTCTTGCCCCATTGCGCTACAGCGAAAATTACAATGCGACTGGTCCCCGACCAGAACGCAAAGAAGGTCCTTGATTTACTTGAGGATCATCTTAAGTCTATACAATTGAAAGGGATACAAATTCAATTCTCCCGCCAATCGGAGGGCAATCCGGTCCGTTTTGACGTAAAAGGCCCCTGGATAGATGCTCTGATCCGCGCCTTGAAAACCGGATTCGCTCGCGAACCGGTTTTAATGCGAGATGGAGGTTCCATTCCAATCGCGGGTCTATTCAAGGATGAGTTTGATGTTCCTATTTTAATGGCCGGGTTTGCGCGCCCTGATTGTGGAGCGCATGGCCCGAACGAATATTTCTCAATTTGCGACTATGAGCGCGCGATCATCACCTCCGCTACCCTGTTGCAGGAGCTGACGCATGTCCATTTGAGGGATGTTTAGGCATTTGATCTACAATATACTGAAAGTTTCGTATCCTACAGTGAAATTTAAACTTGACATTGGGTAATCTGTCTGGTGGAATACTGTGCAACCGGAACAGGCCTCTAATCTGAGACAGAAACATCGCAAAGGTCTATGCGGAATTCCGGAAGGCCCAAGGAGAAGCCGTCCGGTAACCGACCGGCTGGAAAGCCTCACCTGTGGAAGCTCGGCTCAAATGGCTTCATGCCCTTCAAGCCATCGAGGATCGTCTTCGCGCGCTCCGCGATCGCAGGAAGACCCGTCGTTGCCTCCTCGACATTGCTGCCCTCGAAAAAGAAAGAATCCGCCTTTCTCAACAACTCGACCCGAGGCTATTGCGTCGATTTGAGATACTTTTGGAGCGTAGACAAGGCAAGGCGATGGCCCCGATTCGCGGGAAGTCCTGCGGAGCCTGCGGTCTGGTTCTTCCCGAACAAACCGTTGTGGATGTGCAGACGATGGAATTCCTTATCTCCTGCGAATCCTGCAATCGGTTTTTGTATTGGGATCACGAAGAAGAGCGCAAACGTCAGGCCCGGATCGCTGCAGAGGTGGCAAGGGCGAAGTCCGAGCAAGCGCAAGGGGTGAAGACCGTCGAACCGGTTGGCGTTCACAGCGCAAAAGCGGCCAAACAAGTCAGCGCAAGAATCCCCGTCGGGGAAACACGCCAATCGGAACCAGCAAGGCCTGAAAAACCCGAACCAACTAAGACAAAACCTGCGGCGAAGACAGGTGTTCCCAAAGAGGCAGTCACTCCAGAGGAACCTGTCGATAAGAAGAAACCTGCGGCAAAGAAGCCTGTTGTCAAGAAGACGGTCACAAAGAAGGCGGTTATCAAGAAGCCCGCAGCGAAGAAAAGCGGAGTGAAGGAATCCGCTCTGAAAGAATCCCCTCACCGGAAAAGAACACCCGGCATCTCACGCACACCGAAAAAAAGTTCCGCCAGGAAATGATGCCCCATGGCCTGCTTCTGAATCGAATTCATGAGAGAATAGTCCGTATCGCTAACCGAATTTGGAGAAGTGTTTCCGGGACTCCAATCGGACTGGGTTTATGGAGGAAAGTCATGTCTTTTCCATACGCGCATTTTACATTGGGACTTGTCGCGGTTTTCGCTTCTCTTGCGGGAGGAGTTGCGGCGGATGGTCTTGCTTTTTCGACGATTGTGATTGACGCGAGCGCCGTATTTGAATGTGCCGGGATTGGGGATATAGATGGCGACGGCAAGAACGACATTGTTTCGGGGTCTTATTGGTACAGCTATCCGGGTTTGGAACGGCATTTCATCTGCGAAATTGCGGCGAAGAGCGGCTACCGGGATGACTTCTCCAACTCGTTGATGGATGTGGATGGGGACGGGGATTTGGATATTGTTTCGGTGACCTGGTTCACGGAACAATGCCTGTGGCGCGAGAATCCCGGATCGCCATCCGGAACCTGGAGGGAACACATGATCGACAAACCGGGGAACTGTGAAACCGGCTATCTGGACGATTTGAGCGGGGACGGGGTACCGGACCTTGTAGTTAATGTAGCCCAGGCCATCAATTGGTACGAGCATATTAATCAGCCGCCGTACTGGAAAAAACGCTCGCCTGGAAAAGAGGGGGTCCAGCATGGATTGGGCACGGGGGATATTAACGGAGACGGCCGGAAAGACATCGTTACTCCAAAAGGCTGGTATGAGGCCCCCGAAGATACTTCGAAAGACCCCTGGGTCTGGCATCCGGAATTCGATCTCGGCTCGACCAGCGTTCCGATTCTTGTTTTCGATGTAAATGGAGACGGTCTTAGCGACATTGTTTTCGGGATGGGCCATGACTATGGGGTATTTTGGATGAAGCAGAATCCCGCTCCCGATTCGGCGAAACAAAAGTGGATTCGGTTGGAGATCGACAAGAGCTGGTCGCAGGCCCATGCAATGTTCCATGTGGACCTGGACCAGAGCGGCAGACCGGGATTCATTACAGGTAAACGCTACTATGCGCACAATGGGCAGGATCCGGGAGCGGAAGATCCAATCGGTGTGTATTTTTATCAATATGACCGGCAGCAGTCTACATGGATCAAGACGAATCTGGATTACGGAAACCGGGTCGGATTTGGTTTGATGCCCACCGTGGGAGACATTGACGGAGATGGCGATACCGATGTGGTATGTTCCGGGAAGAGCGGTTTGTATTTACTGCTCAATAAATTGAAGTAAAGATCACACGTATTCCCGTTGGAGGTTCTGGAGCAGATCGTCGGTGAGTCGTTCGACCTTGCGAATTTCGGCGAATTTGTCCAGCAGGTCGTCAACGGTAAGTCGATTCTTCTCGGCAAGCGGAATATCGTCGATTATTTTTCCCTTGTTCATCATGATGGTTCTGCTGCCGAGGTCGAGGGCCTGCTGCATACTGTGTGTCACCATCAGGGTAGTAAATCCGCCGCGCTCGATGAAAGATTTCGTCAGTTTAATGACCTGTGCGGCGGACTTGGGGTCCAATGCGGCGGTGTGTTCATCCAGGAGCAACACCTTCGGTTCGCTGATGACGGCCATCAAGAGGGTTAATGCCTGACGCTGGCCTCCGGAGAGCGTTCCGATCAGATTATCCAGCCGATTCTCCAACTGCATTTCCAGTTGAGCCACCGCCTCCCGGTAGGCTCTTCTCCGTTCCCCATTCAGGCCGATTTTGGGTTTTTTGTGGCGACCGCGCAACCAGGCCGTATGGAGATTCTCCGCAATGGTCATATCGGGTGCGGTTCCCATAAAGGGATTCTGAAACACACGGGAGACGAATTTGACACGCTGGTAGTCTTTTCTGTACGTGGTATCTTTCCCCGCGATTTCTATTCTTCCGGAATCAGGCAGAAAAGTTCCGGCAACGGCATTCAACAAGGTCGATTTTCCGGACCCGTTTGTCCCGATGATGGTAACGAAATCACCGGCATTGACTTTCAGGTCGATCCCACGAAGTGCATACACCTCATTCGCCGTACCGGGATAAAATTTCTTATGAAGATCGGTAATTGCAATCATTCGTCTCTACTCTCTTTTTACAACTGCCGCACGGCTCAGGAATTCGTCGGAAAGATGGATTCCGTATAAATCGGCAAGCGCCAGGTTGACGGCCATCGTTTCGGGAACACAAGCGTTAATCGGGATATCTTTCGGGTTTTCCCCGCCCAGGACACGAAGCGCGACACGCGCGGTTTCTCGCCCTACCTGGTAATAATCCGCCCCCAGTCCGATAAACGCACCCAGATCGACATCGGACGGACCGTTGGTAAAGAATGGAATCTTGTGCCGTTTCATCAAATCCGCAAGGGATTGGGTAGCCAGAAGAACGGTATTATCGCCCGACGTGATATAGATTTCGATGTCCCTGGCGATGAGGGAGTTAGCCGCATCGAGTACCTCGCCGGTTCCGCTGACATTTGCCTCTATCAATTCGAAGCCATATTGGGCTACCGCCTCTCTTGCCTTGTAGGTGCAGGCTTCGGAACAGGCCTCGGCGGTGTTCCACACGATTCCGATCTTCCTGGCTTTCGGGAATAACTCCCTCATAACCTTGACGGCGGAACCGACCGGCTGCAGGGTCGCCACGCCCGTGAGCTGCGGGAGATGATCCTGCGGATTCTTCGCAACGCCCATACGGAACGGATCGGTAACCATGCCGAACACATGCGGGATACTCTGATTTGCCTGGGCGAGGACCTGAAGGATCGGAGTACTGAGACTGATAATATAGTCATACCGCCGACGAACCAGATCGTTCGTGAGAAGCGTTGCGATGGACATGTCCCCCTGGGCGCTCTTTTCATCCAGTTCAATGTTGTACTTGTCCATTGCCCCGCTTTCTTTCAACTCATCGCGGATCCCCCGGAGACCCTCCATGGTAATTCCGTGTTCGCTATAATAGACTAACGCAATACGTGTCTTCTCTTTTTTCGTTGGCGTCTCCGCCGTTCCGCTTTTTTGACTGTCGATGACCTTCTGCGCCCTTTGAAGAACCGCAGGGGTAACCGCAAGGTTCAATTTCCGGGCAACATCCATATTAACGTACAGAACGGTTTCTTTTGTCTGATAAATGGGGAGACTTGCGGAACTTTGACCGCCTAGGATTTTTGTCAGGTAATTACCGCCATCATAGCCGGTTTGATAGTAGTCAGGGCCTAAAACGGCCACGGCTCCCTGCTCGGCCTGTTCGCCGCTGACAGACAACACCGGGATTTTCATTTCATTACCGACCTTTACCAATCCGCCGAATCCGACATCCAGCGTGTTGTCGCCGGGGTTCAGGAGTACTTGCGCTCCCCTGGCCGTCAGGGACCGGGCGGCATCCACAATCTCGGACGGGTTGGCTATCGAGGCTTCGAGAATCTCGAGGCCGATTTGTGCGGCATGGTCGCGCGCTTTTCCCACGACAACTTCGCTGTTTGCCTCGGCGGTGTTCCACGGAATACCGACTTTCTTTCGGTCCGGAAACATCTCGGCTATCAGGTCCAGAACGCTGTCAATCGGAGGGAAGCACGAGACGCCGGTCATGTTCGGCAAATGGTCGGTCTCGCTTTTTGCGGCGCCGATTCTGTACGGATCGAAAATGTATGTGAAGACGACAAGGGGTTTTTCCCGTCCCGATGCCAGCTGCACGGCGGATTGCACGCACGGCGTTGAAAGCGGGACAATAATATCGACCTCTCGACGGATGAAATCCTGAATAATCGCGTTAATCATTGCAAAATCGGCCTGGGCATTCTTGTAGATTAGCTCGACGTTGTCTCCGTCGAAATAGCCGTGATCTTCGAGGGCTTTGAGTATCCCTTTCTTGCACAACTCAACAGTCGGTTCCATCCCGAATTGCACAATACCGACCTTCGATTTTCTCTTCACAGCTGTCTCGTGTGGTTTAACAAGAAGAGTAGCCTGCGACAACAGTTGCTCGGGAAACTCGATCCCGATTTCCCCGGCAACCCGAAGATTGAGACCGACAGTCAATTTGCTGTAATGTTCGAACGGAATATCCTTCGGGTTTTCACCTTTCAGGATGCGGTCGACCAGGTGCGCCGCCTGGATACCGCTCTGCGTATAGTCGTATCCCAGGGCCGCAAGTGCGCCGTCTCCAAGGCGTTCGACATCACTTAGAAAAATGGGGATCTTCCCGGATTTCGCCGCCTTTACCACCGACTCGAATGCGGAGTAAACAACATTATCCGGTACGAGAACGAAGGCATCGATTCCTTTCTGTACCAGAGACAGCGCGGCTTCGTACACTTCGGCGGAACCGGTAATCGTTGCTTCGAGTAATGTGACATCGCGGTATGTTGCGACAACTTTCTTCAACTGCTCGACATTGAACACGGAGTTGGCATGGGCCTGGTCATAAATGCAGCCGATTTTCAGCGGTTGCGGCATGATCGCGCGGACCATGTGCATGGTTTTGTCCATAGGAACCGAGCCGTACACACCGGTGACATTCGGCAGGTGGTCCGTATCGGATTTCCCTGCCTCGATTTTGAACGGATTTGCCACGGTTGCAAATACAACGGGCCGATCCTTGATCTTATTGACGGCTATCTGGGTACAGGCGGTCGAGATGGCGACAACGATATCTACGTTCTCGCTCAGGAACTTGTCGGCGATGGTGTTCGCCGTGGGAAGATCGTTGTTGGCGTTTTCGACCAGGAAAATGCCGTTCTGACCATTCTTATAGCCGATTGTTGCCATTTCTTCCAGAAAGCTGTCGCGTGTTACATTCAGGAGACCGTTGTCGCTGACTTGAAATACGCCGATTTTGCAGGTTTTTTCGGACGATAGTTCAATGACAGAAGAACGATTCTTATATGCAACAATTGCAATCATCGCAAGAAGCACCGCTGTTCCGGCAACGAGCTGTGATCGTTTTGAAGAGAGAAGGTCGGACAGGCGGGGCAGGCGTGTCTTCCGCGACTCTCTAGCGGTTACCGTCTTCGAAATGATTAGAGTAATCAGGACAAATACGGCGGTCAGGAGTTTTAAATCAATCGGATTCATTCCCACATAGAGGGCAACAGCGATCATCATGCGGAAGACCACGGAACCGACAATGACGCTCAGTGTTTTCACAAACATAGAGGATGTTCGGAGAATGGACTCTCCGATGATGACGCCGGCCAGCCCGATGACTATCGTTCCGATCCCCATCCCGATGTCCGCAAAGCCCTGGTACTGGGCGACAAGCCCCCCGGAAATGCCCACCAGAGCATTGGCGAATGTGATGCCGAAGATTTTCATCCCATTTACATTCACCCCGGTTGCGGCAGCCATAACCGGGTTATTTCCGGTAACCCTCATGGAGATCCCGAAATCGGTTTTGAAGAAGAGCGACATCGCAATCCAGAAAGCCAGAAGCCCAATACAGAGCGCAATGCAGGTCCATATTTCTGTCGGCAAACCGGGATTGATATTCTCCAGGCAGGTGAGGAAAGTAGTCCGGTTCAGCAGGGGGATGTTGGAGCGGCCCATCACGTGCAGGTTAATGGAATACATGCCGGTCATCACCAGGATTCCTGCGAGGAGTCCGTTAATACCGAATCGGGTATGAATTATGGCGGTGGCGCATCCGGCGGCGGCTCCGAGCAAACCGGCGGCGAGAAGGGCGAAGAACGGATTGTGCCCCGTTACGATCAGCACGGCCGCCATCGC
>JAKPRU010000114.1 GCA_029557025.1 Candidatus Omnitrophota bacterium
TGAAGGGCGCGGATTTCACGAATCCGGTCGAGATGGGCCTGATCGTATTCCGCACCCCGCCCGGCCAGACGGGGCCCGGGCAGGAGTCCACGGGCGATGTAAAACCGAATCGTCCGCGCCGGAATTTCCGCCCGCATCGCCAACTGCGCAAGGTTGATTCCGGCCTTCATGGAGGAGAACTGTAGCGCAATTTATTGACAGTGTCAAGTAGTGTCTTATTGTTTTCGCGATTCGATTTCGTTTTCGAAAAACGAGCGTTCTGCGCATAATTGCGCGGACACCATAACACGCAATACGTTCTCACGCAACATCTTACAATATATGCCGAGGCATATCGCGTTCATATCTCGCATATCCGTCATCTCCACGCCGGGGATGCAGGAAAATACTTCGTACCTTTACGGACACCCTCCCGCTGCAGAAATCCACGTTCCACCAATGAATTCAGTTCACGGAGCGCCATAGACCGGGGAATCTCAAACAGGGCGCGATACTCACCATTGGTCAGAAATGGGTGTGTTGCCAGATAGTCCTTGAGTTTGGGCATCCGCGACTCCAACCACCGCCGGGTTTCATACCAGTCCGCCGATAACGTATACCGGGCTCCCCGCCCCGCGAGACCTGATGAACGCACGACTCCCTTCACCAGCAACTCTTGTATTTCCCGGTAAGCCGTATCACGGTCCAAACTCGTTGCGTCACGATAATCCTCATTCGTGAAGCCATCCGGATATCGCATCAGAACCATTTTTTGATGCGTATTCAGTCCCGCCCCCTCCAACATCACTTTCCATTCGCCGGCAGGCCCATCGAAAACCGGCTGATTGAGCAGGACCACTTGGAATGTGGAATCGTCCAGCTCCAACCGCGGTGGATTCAGGAGTGAACCCTCCATCTCCATAAATATCCGGGGCACTCCTTCGCCTTCCTCCCGCATCAATGCCGCATCGGCCAACACTCGAACCATCAATGGGTTTCGGCTGGCATGGACACGATCGTGCTTCCGTAACCGATCAATGGTAACGGGTGGAAGCAGGTCACCAGGGCTCCAGACCTCCATACGATCCTCGAAGAACCAAACCTCGATTTCTCTGCCAGCCTCCGCATAATCTCGGTGGGCCACCGCATTAACGATCGCCTCCTGCCAGGCAAAGGTCGGATATTCCGGCATCTCGCGGAAGAACAGATCGTGCAACTTTTCGGAACGGCGAATGCAGGCCTGCGCCATGCGATAGGCTTCCGGAATCATGGTGGCCAACGGAGGCTCCAACCGCGGCAACTGCTCAACGTTGCGATCACCGCCATGCTTGCGCTCTGTTCCCGCGACACGAAAAAACCGGATGCCGGCACGCGCATGCCAGCGGGAGATCGGTGGGCGACCAAACAACAATAAAGCGGCATTCGTGA
>JAKPRU010000121.1 GCA_029557025.1 Candidatus Omnitrophota bacterium
AGGGTGACGCCGAATGAAGAAGCCGAATGCATGGATTGCCGAACTTGATCGATGCGCCAGATTCCGTAACCGTAAACGCAGACTACGATCATACAGCAGCCAACGCACTCGCCGGCCACATGCCGAAGTTCGCCTTTTGCAACCAGCACCTCGAAGAGCAGGGCGTTGACCATGACCAGGATGAAAAGTATTCCATAGAGTCCCGTGAGATCCGCTATTTGAATCATCCCGATATTTTGGTACTGCGAGTATGCAAAATTTCCCCACGGGAACCCGGTCAGCAGCCATCCCTTGATCCATTCCATCGTGATCCACAGCGGAGGCGCAATCCAGAGAAGCGGCATTCCCCGTTGGCGAAAGAAGGATAGGACAAGAGAAAAAATCCCCACATACAGGGCAAGGTAGGCGGAGAGAAGGAACGTCGCTGCAAGGCCGGCAACCATGGGAAGAGACCCGTAGACGACGACAACGTAACTGATCCAATACAGGATACCTGCGTGCGCGACAAAACCAAACAGAAAGCCCAGCAGGAAAGAATCAAAGGGATCCTTCCGCCGCAATGCCATAAAAAGCGGCACAAGAGCGATCCAGGCAACAAAGCCCATGCCATGGTGGGGGAAAGACAGGAAAAAGAGGAGCCCCCCCAAGATGCTGTAAATGATGTCCGTCCGCCTGATCCGGCGGAAACGTTGGACGATCCCCATCCTCTACCCCTCTTGCATATGTGCGACTTCCGCCCGCAACATCCAACCTGTACTGAAAAGAGATGCGATTTCTGCAACGACCGAGTTCAGAGCGCGCGCAGGTACTCCGATCGGAGCATGTTGTCCTGCCGGTTGTCGATGATCTGATGAATGAACGCCAGGGTCCTGTCTTTTTCCCGAGGCAGGCTCGCCCGGATCGGAAGGTAGTTGGAGGCATGGTTCGAGGCAAAGAAGCAGTCTGTGAAGTCTGACGCCGAGATCATCCGTTCGAGCTCTCGCAAGAGACCGAAGCGATCCGGCAATGCAAATTCACATCGAGTCATCATGCCGTGCAACGGCGTACCGGGCACCACCATGACCGTCAGAGCGCCGACATAGTCGGGATCGATCTCCGTCAGGATCCGGGCCGTGTCCTCCGCATGTTCGACGCTTCTATCCCGTCCACCGATCCCGAGCAGAACCGTGGCGGACAGGCGAATCCCCGCGTCCTTGATCCGGCGGCCGGCATCCACCATTTCCGCGTATCCCGCCCCCTTGTTGATCCATCGCAACAACGTTTCATTGCCCGTTTCAACGCCGAGATAGACAATACCCAATCCCCGTTCCCTCAATTGAGCCAATTCGTCGACGGATTTTTTCCGAATGCTCTTTGCGTTGGCGTAGAGCCCGATCCGCGACACGGCGGGTAAGTGGATCCGGATCGACTCCAGAATCTTCAGAAGTCTCTGCTGCGGGATGATCAACGCGTCACCATCGCAGAGAAAGACGCGTCTCACCCAGGAACAACGCGCCGCTTCCCGGATGTCTTCCTCGATCTCCGTAAAAGACTTGATGCGGAAACGCTTGTCCTTGAAAGCCGCGCAAAAAGTGCAACGGTTGTGAGAACAGCCGACAGTCACCTGCAGAAGCAAGCTCTCCGCCTCGCTGGGAGGACGGATGATCATCCCCTCATATTTCATTTCCCAGAAATCCTCGGAAAGAAA
>JAKPRU010000150.1 GCA_029557025.1 Candidatus Omnitrophota bacterium
CGGGTCTGTCCCCGCTTTCCGATCCGACCGATCCGGCCAAAATGGCCCCCGTCCCCACGGAAATGCACGAGTTTGCTGTGGTCTTTGACGGCGCTGCCCCGATACCGCCTGCGGGCCGGGACAAAGCGAAGCGCAGCTTCAACTATCTGACCGGCAATGTCGCCGACCATCGGCAGGGCGTCCCCTCCTTTGAATCCGTCTGGTATCCAGACCTCTATCCCCGCATTGACCTGGAAGTCACAGGCAGGCGCACCGGCATCAAGTACAATTTCCATGTCGCCCCCGACGCGGACTGGCGGACGATTCGGGTTCGATATCAAGACATTCAGAGCCTGAAGTTGCGCGATGACGGTTCCCTAGCAATAGCCATCGCCGACGGATGGGATACGCTCACCGACGGTGCCCCCTGCATCTACCAGGAAGTTAATGGTGAGAAGAAGACCGTCCAAGGACACTTTATTCTCTTGGACGACCACACCTGCGGATTCGACATCACAGGCACTTATGATCCTGCCCTGCCCTTGGTGATAGACCCGGAACTGCAATGGGGAATGTCCCTGGGAGGCATTGAAGACGAGGACATCACCGCCATTGCCGTGGACGAAGACGAAAACGTCTTCGTTACCGGAACCACGATCTCAGAAGGATGGATATCCGGAGGGTGGGACGAGACTCGAAATGGCTCTGATGCCTATATTCTCAAGTTTGATTCACTGGGGTCTGTTGCCTGGGCCACATACCTGGGAGGCGAATACACTGACTACGGCAGCGATATCGCCATCGACGGTGACGGAAACGTTTATGTGGTAGGCTCCACATTTTCTCCGGATTGGGTGACCGGGGGAATTGACGTAACCCATGACGGTGCAAGAGATGGTTTCATAACGAAATTCTCCTACGATGGGGCGCATTTGTGGTCCAGTTACTATGGTGGAACAGGAAGTGATTCTTGCGATCACGTTTGCTTGGGGACCGGGGGCGCCCTATATATTGCGGGAGGTACCGATACTTCGGGCTTGGTCAGCGGCGGATGGAATACGGTTTCAGGCGGAGGGTTCCTCGCCAAGTTCGATGTTGACGGGATCCACCAATGGTCTACATACCTGCCGGCTACCAGTGATGTTGCGGCGGGTACAGGCGGAAATGTCGTTGTTGCCGGTTCGACCCGTGAGGCCTTTTCTGTTAGTGGCGGCTGGGATGTCACGTTCGGCAATGAATTCACACCCGAATCCGGCGGCGACGGGTACGTGGTGGCGCTGGATGTCTCGGGAAATCACCTCTGGTCATCCTACCTGGGCGACAAGGGTCCTGATGAGGCGAATGCCCTGACCGTGGATCCGTCGGGGAACATTTATGTGACGGGAAACACCGGTTCCTTTGACGGAACAGGATGGGTTAGCGGCGGATGGCAAACGGCCCCCTCCGGCTTCTTCGGGAACGCCGATACGGGTTCCTTCCAGGATTCATACTTGGTCAAGCTGGATTCGGACGGCACACACCTGTGGTCTACCTATTTCGGGGGGAGCGATTTGAGCGCATCCAATGCAATCGCCCTCAACACTGTCGGAGATG
>JAKPRU010000154.1 GCA_029557025.1 Candidatus Omnitrophota bacterium
CTTCTCCTGAAAATCAGGAACAAGTCGCGTTGTGAAAACGGGATTCTTCAGGGTGGCTACAAACGCCGATACCTCCTGAAAAGGTCTTTGTGTCTCAGGAAAAAAGGAGAGTCGAAGTGGCTGGTAAAGTCAAAATGAAATCGCACCGGGGAGCCTGCAAGCGCTTCCGGGCCACCAAAAACGGAAAGATCAAGCGCGAACGCGCTTATCTCAATCACTTGCGTACCTGCAAGACAAGAAAACAAAAACGCCGTCTCCGCCGGCAAACCCTGGTCAGTCAGAACGATCTGGCACGGGTTCGGCGTATGATCCTCAGCTGAACTCAGCTGAATTCCACCCCTTTGGAGTAGTCCAATGCCACGAGCCATGAATCGAGTCGCCTCGCACAGGCGACGCAGAAAATTGATCCGGGAATCAAAAGGACAACAGGGAGGACGTCGCAACCTGCTTCTCTCTGCGCGCGGCGGACGCCAGAAAGCCTTGCAATATGCCTACCGCGACCGGAAAAACCGCAAACGTGAATTTCGCAGTCTATGGGTTACGCGAATTGCCGCCGCGGCAAAACTGAACGGGATGTCCTACAGCCGCCTGATGGGATATCTTCGTAACGCAGGAATCGACGTCAACCGCAAAATGCTCTCCGAACTGGCCATTCATGATCCCGACGGATTCCGTCGGTTGGTCGAACAGGTAAGCCCCGCCGGTTGATTGTTCTCCCTGATCTTTTGATGTTTTCCATCCGGGCCGCTCTCGTTCGGGAGCGGCTCGTTGCTGTCTTTTTCAGTTCTGCATCGACTGACATGGGATTCCGGTTGATTTTCTGTGGCCTATCCAATATAATCCGATTATATTAAGAGCTTATCGAGTGAGAACATGGAGGATTTTCAGATGGTTCGTAAGACCGGTTTTACATTAATCGAACTTCTGATTGTCGTGGCGATTATTGGGAATCTGGCCGCAATTGCCGTGCCGAATTTCCTGAATGCACGGACAAAAGCCACGGTCGCCAGGGTGGTCAGTGACCTGAAGGCAATCACGCAGGCCATGGAAATGTACAGAATCGACCGAAACTCGTACATCAATGAAAACGAGAGCTATTGCCCCCCAAAGGGAGGTCCTTCTGCCGAATGCGGATTGGCTTGGCTCACCGAACTTGGATATATCGGATCCATTCCCATGGATCCTTTTGAAAGAAAAGACGTAACAGCCAGCGGCACAACGGGCATCGATATGTACGAGGTCGCGGTCGCTCCTGCTCAACCAAACCCCATCAAGAAGTTCTACAACATCAGTTCACGCGGGCCCGATCAGGATGAGGACATGGGAAGCCGGACTGATCTGATGCTGGGGGCTGTTATCACTTCCTATAGCCCCAGCAATGGAGCGATCAGCGACGGGGATATTTATATCTTCGGCGGAGATCCGAGTGTGCTTCAAGGTCCGCTGATTATTGACGGCAAGACCTACACCCGCAGCTATCCGGCCAACTCCTGGTTCTGATCCCCTGCGCAGACCTCAAGGGACAGCCACAACATTGCCGCTCGCGTACAGGACCGACAACGATCCATCCTGATGAGCGACCAGGGAGACCCCTAATCCTTCCATGCCCTCGCTCTTCCCGAACGGACGAACCGGGGGACGGAACAGCGGCTCTGCAATAGTCCAGACCTCTCCGTTGCGATTCAGGATGCAGAGTCCTCGCCCCAATGGGTCGACTTCCAGGTCCAAAGCCATATCCGAGTTCCAATACGGCGCATTCTCGGTTTTCACGGCCCAGTATTTGCTGTCAGGCACATATTGGGCCATGGGAAATCGCTCGCCTTCTGCAAGGGCGTGGATCGCACCATGAATATCCAGCAGATACCACCCGCGCCCATCCCGTGAAATCTCCAGGTCTGCCACAGTGGCAGCATGAAATAACGGTTCCTTCGGGATGGGAAATCCCTCCGGCAGGGAACCGATCGCGAAGAATTCCCCGGTCGAACCGATCGCCACTGCGCCGTTGCCGTTCGGGTGGCGTTCGACATCCACCAGGCGTTCTCCCGGCGAAAGGGAAATCCGCCAGGGGTTGGGAAACCAGGACGGCGCATCGCGATTCATGCGGACCTCCCCATTGCTGAACACAACCACAAAACTTTCATCCCAGAGTTCCAAATCCGTCGCATCCGAACGACCTTCATTGGGAGCCGCCGACCATACGGGTTCCAACGGCGCTGGGGGACTCCCCCCCGTTGTACGGAAGACACGACCCCATCGGTCCAACAGATAAATCGTCGAGCCATCCGGAGAGATTTCATGGTCCGTATACAAGTCGAGATGGAACACCCACCGCCGATCCGGTTTGCGGGTTCGAAGATTCATCAGGTACCGCATATCTTCCGCCTTTGCCCGGAGAAGGGCCATCTCGGAAACCGTCCAGAGGTCCGCAAGCAAAGCAGACTGCCGGGGAGTGGTCCACATCCCCGGTTGCAGCGCCAAAAACATCCAAGCGGGGCGTTGCATTCGTTTGGCTGTTTCTGCAAGACGAAATCGCAGCAGGAAATCCCACTCCATGGCACGCGCAAACTGGCCGCCACGTTCCTCGATCCGCTCCAGAACCTCCCGATACTCCTGTCGTGCCTTGCGGGCAGTAATGTCTCCGTTGCCCACCCAGGCCGTAACGGATCGCTCCACCCGGCCGGCGTTCCACCACAATGCCAGAGTCTGACTGTCCTCATAGCAACCTCGCGCACTCATCAGCAATCCAAACAAAACAGGAATCGCCAGGTAAGTCGTCCGTCTCGCCACATAGCGTTCGGAACGAATCACCAGGAAAAGTGCGAAAATCCCGACAAGGACAATGGCCCCCGGCACATAGTCCTGCGGCGGATAGTCAGTATGAGGCAACGGCAAGGTTGTTGGAATAAAAACCTGGGACAGGGCGAGTCCGAGTAATGAGAGAAGCGCAGCCAGGGGCAACAGGCCAAAAACTCCCTCATTTCGAACACCAGCTCCACCCGCAATACAGACTGCAATCACCAAACAGATCATCGGCCAGTAAATCAGTCTTCCCCACTCCGGAATAAGACTCAGCTGATGTAACCACAAAACATTGAACAGATACCCGAACACAAAAAGGTCGAATACCAACCGCAGTCCTTCCGGAAGCGACCATCCTCTGCGCCATCCCACCGCCATAACACACAAGAAGCCCAGGATGGCAATATCCTCCCCGAATGTCGTTTTGATCGACGGCAGCCCGAGCGGTAGAAAAACAGCCGCAAGGAGGGCAAGAAGCAGGGGCGACGTGTATGTCGCCCCTTGCGTCGCCCCTGCAGTCGTTGTCTCTGTTTCGCGCAGGCGCACGGGCCTGCCCCTGCGGTTGTTTGAATCCGTCTCCATACCCCCATCTCTGTCAGCCCAAGCCTCTACTCCAGCGGCTTGATCCAGACATTCCGGTATCGAACAGGGTCGCCATGATCCTGCAATAATATCTGACTTTCCGATCTTTCGTCGATTCCGATCCCGCCCGGGGTGGTGGTGGGGAGCGACAGATGATCGTGAATCACCTTGCCGTTATGAATCACGGTAATTTCCGCATTCTTGATTTTCTTTCCGTCCTTGTCGAAACGGGGAGCGATAAACGTGATATCGTAGGTCTGCCACTCCAGCGGCGGCAGACAGGCATTCAGAAGCGGGGTGGCTATCTGGTAGATTCCCCCGCAGAGGTTGTTCGCCGGCTCATCGGCAAAACTGTCGAGTACCTGCACCTCATATCGCCCATGGACATACACACCGCTGTTCCCGCGTGCCTGACCCCGTTCATTCGGCATATAGGGGGTGCAGAATTCGACATGATACTCCGCATCCCCGAACGATTTCACGGAGACAATCGAACTTCCCTGAATGTGTGCGGACCCATCTTTATCGACTATCCAGCGCGGCTGAATGATCCATTCCTTCTGGAACGTCTTGTTTGTGCCGTCCATGAGTACGGCCGCGCCTTTCGGCGGCTGCTTGCCCAGGGTCGGCGACTGAATCAGGACTCGCTTCATCTCGATGGTCCCGCTGGTCTCTGTCCCTGTGAATTCGCCCGTAAACACACCGCCGGCTGCCTCGCCCTTGATCTGGTAGGCCCCGCCCAGCGCCTCTCCAAGATTGACTGTGCCTTCGAAATAGGTGCGGCCCTCTTTGCTTTTCTCATCTGTTTTTCCCTTGATCTCCGCGCGGACTTCCTTGCCCTCATTCGCCGGAACAAAGAATATCGCGCGATACTCAGTCCAGCTTTCGCCCACAATCTGCGCCCGCAGAGAATCGGTCTCTCCGCTTCGGGCGACATACTTTCCCTCCCAGTTCCCCATGATCGGAACCTTCTCCTGCGCCGCAGCTATGCCAACCACCAGGACCCACGCCGAAAGGACTCCCATGATTCGTGTCATCGTGTTCCTCCTTGCGATGATGTGAAGTTTCTTCAACGTTCTATTGGACGGAATGCGTCCCGTCTCTGCGGAGATTATTGCAGAAACTTTCTCAACTGCGCAGAGCCGTGCGCTTCTACGTCGTTGCAAGCATCGCTCCGGCGGGGCCGGTGATTGGGTGAAGAAAGCCTTTCTTTGCCAGGCAGAGACGCCTGGCCCACTGGTGGGACAGGCCGGTGGGACAGGCCTCCGTGCCTGTCGATGGGCGAGCTTTCTTAGGAGGACAAACCCCCTCAACCGCGCTTCATCGGCTGGTAGGTTAGACGAAACAGGCCGGAAAATGCTACAATACGACCCCGGAATCGCATCCGAAACGGAGGTGGAAGGCGATATGGGGAATGTGGAGAACGCCCTGAAGCCGGAACACCAGGACCTTTTGGATTTCCTGAATGCCGTACAAGAACTTTTTTTCGTCCTGGACACAAAAGGGCGAATTGTTTACTTCAATACACCGGCCATCCGATGGCTGGAGTATTCGGAAGCGGATCTCCGGGGCCGGCCCGTTATGACTCTCTGCTCCCCGGAGCAAACGAAGGAAGCTTCCCGAAACATCGAAGAGATTCTTGCGGGAACCCGCCGCTCCTGTTCATTCCCACTCGTAACAAAAAGCGGCAGGCGAATCCCCGCTGAAATACGAGTAACCCAGGGGCTGTGGCATGGGAGTCCGGCGATCCTCGGCCTCTGGAAAGACTGCTCGCAAATTTGTCTCGCCGAAGAAAAATTCCAGAAACTATTTCATACCAATGCAGCCTTGATGGCCCTGACGAGCCGGATAGACGACCGGATCGTCGATGTCAATGAGGCGTTCCTCGAAACACTCGGGTACTCCCGCGATGAAGTGGTCGGTAAAACCAGCATGGATCTTGGGGTCTATGTAAATCCGAAAGATCGCGACAAACTCATCACCGCGATCCAAACCGGTGGGCGCGCACAAAACTGCGAAATCAAACTGCGTACAAAGAGCGGCGCAATCCGTATCGGATTGGGTTCCGGAAGCGCGTTAACCGTAGATAATATCCCCTGTTGGCTGATCGTCGTCACGGATATCACTGAACGAAAACACACGGAAAGAGCGCTCCGCAAATCCGATGAGGAATACCAGGAACTATATGACAACGCCCCGGTCGGCTACCACGAAATAGACATAGAGGGACGAATCGTTCGCGTAAATCGCACCGAGGCGGAGATGCTGGGTTATGCCCGGGAAGAAATACTGGGTCGGCCGGCTACAGATTTTATCGCGGAAGCCCAGCGCGAAGCCGCGGCGGAGGCGATCCGTAGAAAACTAACCGGGGAAATGCCGCCCCGGCCATTCGAACAGACTTATATCCGAAAAGACGGCGAAACAGTTCGAGTAGCCATTGAAGAAAACCTGGTTCGGGACCCCCGTGGCCGTATCGTGGGAATTCGTTCCGTTCTGCAGAACATTACGGAGCTCAAACGGCTGGAAGAACAACTCCGACAAGCCCAGAAAATGGAGGCCATCGGCCAACTCGCCGGCGGCATCGCCCATGACTTCAACAATCTCCTGACCGGTATCATCGGCAACCTCAGCCTGGCGGAAGTCCTCGCGTCGTCGGAAATCCGCCATTATCTCGGAAACGCAACCGTCGCTGCAGAAAGAGCCGTCAATCTCGTCCGGCAACTCCTCACCTTCAGCCGGAAATCCCGCATTGTTCTTCGAACAGTCGATCTGAACGCCCTGGTAGAGGAAATATATCACCTGATTCGCGAAACCATCGACCGCCGGATCGAAATCGTTGTGAATACACAGGAAAATCTACCCTGTATTCTTGCCGATGCCTCTCAAATAAACTCCATTCTCATGAATTTCTGCATCAATGCCCGCGATGCAATCAACATGATTCTGGAGCATCAGGCCCTCCCCCAGCGAATCGGCGATCAATTCTCTATCGAAATCGGAACGCAAACTGTGGAGATCGACGACGTTTATTGCAGAACCCATCTCAACACCCAACCTGGAACGTATGTGCTCCTGACCGTCTCCGATAACGGGATCGGAATGGACGAAACCACTCGACGGCACATTTTTGAACCGTTCTTTACCACGAAAGAAGTCGGCCAGGGAACTGGAATGGGATTAGCCGGCGCATACGGCATCATCCATCAGCATGGGGGGTGGATCAACTTCTATACCGAATACGGAAAGGGAACCACCTTCAAAATCTACCTGCCCGCGATCAAGGAAGAATCCGCCACACCGGCAAGCACACCGCCGGACGATGTGCCCGGTGGGACGGAAACGATCCTTCTTGTCGATGATGAGGAGATGATTCGCAGCCTCGGCCAGACCGTTCTGGAAAGCTACGGCTATACTGTGATCGTGGCGCAGGACGGGAAAGAGGCCATCAACCTGTACCTGAAAAACCGGGGTATGATAGACCTAGTCATTCTGGATCTCTCCATGCCGCATCTTTCGGGGCGTGAAGTCTTGCAGCAATTGCGCGGGATCGACGCGGATGTCAAGGTAATTGTCAGCAGCGGTTACGGTTTGAACGGCCAGAGTGAGAACCTCGGACGCATCGGCGTAAAGTACTTCATCTCCAAACCGTACCGCCCCATGGACCTGGCAAGCGAGGTCCGAAAAGTTCTGGATGAAGGCTGACCGCTCGCCTCTCGGGCGTCTCGGGCGAAGTCTGAACTTTGATTCGGCAGATTCTCTGATTTCCCCGATTCCCTGTTCTTCATGGTTATCCTACAGTCCTGCGAATCAAGATTCCGACTAACAAATCGGGCCTGCCCGCAAAATGCGAACAGGCCCGTCGATAACGAATCAAACAATCCGTTTAGTACACGGTCCAATCCCGAACCGGAACTTCCTGCTCCAGGGGGTTCTTGAAGACCGTCACGAAGGTCTGCTCCTTGGGGGTCAGACCACCCGCCGGATCGGCGAAGATGCCGTCCGCCGCGATCGCAATCCGGTGGTTGTCCATCGAAACATTCGCTTCTTTGGTCACATAGCCGGTAAAACTGCCGTTCCACCAATCATGGGATTGGAATACATAGAAAAATGGCGTGACCGGATTCAAATCGCTGTCGAAGATCACACAGACAACCTGCGGATTCTGCGTGGAGAAACTTTCATGCGCCACGATGACGGAGTTGTTGTATTCGTCCACGGCGCAATCGGCATAGCCGAACATCCTGGGAACAAAGTAATCGTCGTTATTCAGGATCACTTCCTTTGCGCCGACGGCAATATCCGTGCTGCTCTTGCCAAGATCGACACGAGACATGGAAAGATATCCATCCACATTCGTCGCCGCCAAATAGACTGTGGTATGGGCAAGGTTGCCCTTGATGCGCTGCTCATCACCGCGGCCCCGATCTGTCACGGTGCTGAAAGTGGATTGATCGAGAGTATACCGCGGAGTGCCGTCGTTGTTCCAGACATTCATCACGCCCTGGAGACGAACCACCCAGCCGTCATTAAAGGCGGCGACGTTGGACCAGATTTCAGCCGCGCCACCTTCAATCTTGGCGTTGAAGGCCGTTTTCACAGGCGTGCCATCCTGGGTGAAG
This sequence comes from Candidatus Omnitrophota bacterium, assembly GCA_029557025.1. Classification (GTDB taxonomy): domain Bacteria; phylum Hinthialibacterota; class Hinthialibacteria; order Hinthialibacterales; family JAKPRU01; genus JAKPRU01. Next base: position 8,001 of record JAKPRU010000154.1, read on the forward strand.
ATTCCCGCCACCGCCGCGTTCCCATCGGGGACAACGCCTTTGACGCGGTCTTCCGGAACAACTACGAAATTACCGTTGGACAAGCAGCGAACTTCTCCACCGAAACGGATCTGCGCCCCCGCCTGAGCGCCCGCTATTCCGCCCTTCATGTAGATCGGATCGAACACATTGGTTACTTTGCTGGTCGTACCATCCGGTTTCAGCTCCTGGATCTGGACACAAGCGGTCTGCTTGTCATAAGCGAACTTGCCGTTCCAGCGGCCATCCGAGTTGAACTCGTCGTAAAAGAACGGGGTGGCCTCCTGGCCGACCATGAAACGCTTTGTCCCGTTTTTCCGAGTGTCAACCGTGATGACCGGGGGATTCCCATCGGTGCGGCAGTCGTTAATGGACGCCCATGAGTACGGGTCTCCGGCATCGGTGATCCACGCCCAATGCTCAGTGATATTGCCTTCCATGTCAATGAAGGCAACCTTGGCATTCATCGCATCGCTGTAAACGCCATCAGGCCATGCGCCTGCGATAATGGCAATGGTTCCGTCCACACCGAAGATCTCCGTGTCCGGTTCCCAATACTCGCCGTTATCGATATCGATCGGGAACAGCCAAGTCTCCGCGAGAAGAACTTGCACATTGTCCGGATAACCTTCCTCTGGCGGGCCAAGGGTACCTTGGGTAGAACCCACAGAGGTAATTAACAACGCCAAAACGACATATCCAAATTTCTTCATACGATTTCTCCAATCAGGTCGATCACATAGATCGGGCTCTTGTTCCTTAGAAACTCGCACCCGCGAATCCTCCGATTCGCGCCCCAGACGTCTTTCCCGGATTGCACGTAACTTCAAGTTGCCGTGCGGGAAAGAATGCGGAAAATGCTTTGTCTATCACCTCCCTTCCGGCAGGGACTTCTCAACCCCATTTCCGATATCGGACTTCCCCGGGGGAATGGCATAGAACACTTTGCCCAAATTATACGCCTTATTCCTATGACATCAAGTATGTTCAGAAAATATTCTATGTATCCTTAAAATTCTCACGGAGGACCCGTTTTCCTGTTTTGCCTCATTCTACTGCAAATCTTCGCTTCCTCCGACAGATTAGGCGAAACTCTCCCAAATTTCTCGCGCAATCAGCGTTCCACCCTCAGAAGACCAGAATGTGCAATTCCACTCTACCCCCGCCAGCCCCGGATTCCGTCGGAGCCACTCGGAAACATCCCCGTATGTCCACTCATATAATCGCCAATTACTTCTTTTTTCAGGAGATACCGACTTGAGAAACCTTTTGCCGCAGTCGCGAGATTGCCATGCCAGAATAACCGGCGGGCCGTTTCCCCTAAATGGCAAAACCACCGCCTGTTTCACGGGTTCATTAAACAGCACGTAAAGACCATCGTTGATATCGTTGATGTCCACGAAAAAGAACTCCACAACTTCACTTGCCCTGAATCAGGATTGAGAGGTTGAGGCTCCTGAATCTATTTCAAAACCGATAAATTCGCGCATAGATTTCTCTCCCAAAGATTGGGGGAGACATAGAGGGGCTTGAAATTACTAGACTTACAGGCTCTTCACATCAGCCGATACCTATGTCCGCCCCCCTCGGATAGATTGAGACCCAGCGATATTCGGATATCAGAAACCTCTTTTGTCAAGCTTGACAGGTAACCCTGCACGCTCATAATGCGTTTACATTTCGATGCAGATGGAAGGGAGATGATTCATCACCGAGTAGGAGAACCGCGATGGTCGACGAACGGGGAGACAGCCACCTGCTCGGTCTCTATTTGCTGGAGGTCGGCAAATACAATCTGTTGTCCGCCGAGGAGGAAGCCGAGCTTGCCCGACGGATCGCCGAGGGGGACCAAGCCGCACGACAGCATCTCATCCTCGCCAATCTGCGCCTCGTCGTCAATATCGCCAAGCGATATCGAAACCAGGGTCTGTCTCTTATGGATCTCATCGAGGAAGGAAACCTGGGCCTGATTCGTGCCGTGGAGAAATTCGATCACACACGAAAACTGCGGTTCAGCACTTATGCCACCTGGTGGATACGCCAATTTGTCGGGAGGGCCGTGCAGAACCAGGGAAACCTCGTGAGACTGCCTTCGCATAAGCTGGATGCGCTTCAGAAATGCCGCGAAACCTTCCGAGAACTCAGCCATGATCTTGGCCGGGAACCGACCGAAAAAGAGCTCCGCTCCCAACTCGATATCATAGAAAAAGAAAAAGACGATATAATCCGACTATTTTACAATCCCGCTGTGGTAGAAAGCCTGATGGGTTCGGAAGATGAACCCGATCACAGCCTGAAACTGGAGGACACAACCATTCCCCCACCGGATGTGGAGCTGTTTCTTCGAACCCGCGATGAACGCATTGTCCGCCTCGTCGATCTCTTGCCGGAACGGGAAAAGAGAATTATCGTAGAACGTTTCGCTTTGCATGGAAAAGAACCAAAAACACTCAAAGATATCGGCAGGGACCTGGGAATCACGCGAGAGCGTGTGAGGCAAATCCAGCACAAGACCGTGGAGAAGCTGCGGCGGATGCTGCTGGAATCCATGGATGAAGAAGATTTGTTTCAACGCTGAAAACGTGGTGACCTTTTGGCTGTCGAGCATGGAGAACTTGATTATGGATCTGAAAGCCGTGTTGCGAACTGTCCCGGGATTCCCGAAAGAGGGGGTCACGTTCATCGATATCACCACTCTGGTGAAAGACAGCCATGCGTTTCGCGAGACGGTTCGGCGGCTTTTGGAGCCGTTCCGGTCGCAGAAGATCGACCGGGTTGTGGCGGTCGAGTCGCGCGGGTTCATTTTCGGCGGCGCGATCGCCCAGGAACTGGGATGCGGATTCGTGCCGGTCCGAAAACCGGGCAAATTGCCCGCTGAAACCTACTCGGAATCCTACGAACTCGAATATGGAACCGACACCCTGGAAATTCACAAGGATGCGATTGACTCAGGGCAGACCGTGCTGGTTGTGGATGATCTCTTGGCGACGGGCGGAACAGCGGCGGCGGTTTTGAACATGCTCAAGAATTTCGACTGCAAGGTAATCGGAGCTGCGTTTGTGGTCGAGTTGGATTTCCTGAACGGCCGCGCAAAGATGGGCGATATCCCGGTGCATTCGCTGGTCCATTACGACAGCGAGTAAAAACCTGTTGAATATCCTCACCCAAAGGGAGATACGGGTAGCACAGGCTTCCAGCCCGCGGGGTGTCACACGCTTCCAGCCCGCGACAGTGATTGGCTTGTCATCAAAATTACTCCGCGCCTGTAGCTCAGTAGGATAGAGCGACGGATTCCTAATCCGCAGGTCGCGCGTTCGAATCGCGCCAGGCGCGTCTTGATTTCAGTGAACTTACGACTTATCACCCTCCAAACTTACCTCGGATTTTGCCCAAATTGCTGTTTCCGGCGTTTCCCTCTGTTTCCCCGCTGTAGAGGGCGCTGAAGATTGGTCCATCGTTGGCTCCAAGATGATCGGCTACATAACTATTTTGATCTTTTGTAATCTTCAGGCGTAGTCTTGTTCATAACCAAGGAATTAGATGAACTCGGCAGAGCCTCCTCGCTCGAAACCCTCTGCGATATTCGAAAGGACCGAAACGTCCGCCCGTCGGATCTGATCCCGCAAACCAAAGTCCTTACGAACGCACTCTCGCCTGAGCAGGCATAGACAGATCGGGTCAACTCCCGGACTTTCTGCCACGCCTCTCTTTCTTGAAAACCCTGGATTGTTGCCATCCAATTCTCTCACCTTCGTTAATTAGAATTAACCAGAAACCCTAAACCCTAAACCACAAAGATATCCCTTTGCCCGAATGACGTGACTGGTATATTCGGACAAAAGGACATGATTATGACTGAGCTACCTTATCGTTCACTATCTGCGCGGAAGGCGGTTCCCAGTTATTGGCACCGGCCCGGGGAGCAAATCTGTTTGCATCTCGGCGAAAGCCCCTTTCCGCCCACCGAATCCGTACAACAGGCGATTCGGGATGCCGCAAGCGTGGCGAACTATTATCCTGACACCAATGCCGTCGCCCTTCGGGATGACCTTGCCGGATATGTCGGCCATAAGGTCCGGCCCGAACAGATCATTGTGGGCAATGGTTCTGACGATCTGATTCAGCTTGTGGTTCAGACCTTTCTCTCCAAGGGCGGCACGGTGGTCTCTTTTGAACCGACTTTTTTTTATTATGGGTTTTGTACGGCACGTGAAGGGGAACGATATGCGCCGATGTTCCGGCGGCGGGCGGACCGGTACAATGTGCCCGGCATGGAGGAGATTCATTCGCACCTTCAAAAGGAAAAACCGGACCTGGTTTTTCTGGCTAATCCGAATAATCCGACAGGCGGACTTGTGGACCGGCAGCATGTTTTGCAGCTGCTGGAATGGACCCCCGGAATCCTTGTAGTCGATGAATGTTATTTTGAGTTTGCCGGGCTGAGTGTTGTGGACCTGATTCACGAGCATGAGAACCTGATTGTTTTGCGCAGTTTATCGAAGGGATTCAGCTTGGCGGGGGTGCGAATCGGGTATGCGGTGGCCTGTCGGGAGCGGATCGATGCCATGGAGCGGATGGCGCTGACTTTCCCGGTAAATGCCATCGCACAGACAGCGGCGCGGGCCGCTCTGCGCGAGACAGAGATCATGCGGGAGCGAATCAGACAAATTGTCGCATGGCGGAAGAATCTTGCCTGTGAATTAATTCGGCTCGGACTGGATGTTTTTCCTTCCCATACCAACTTTCTTCTGGTATGCTCCGGTTTGTTGAATAAGATTCCTGACGACTGTGCGTTGCGTTTGAGCGAACGGGGGATATTGGTGTCGGATCAGACACATACCCCTGGGATTGAGGGGACCGCTTTACGGATCACTGTGGGAACTCCGGGTCAACTGGAACGGTTGCTTCAGGAGATCCGCGAATTTGTTACGGGAAATTGAGATCGCTCGCCGAAGGTTCGGTTTCGAAAGAGACGAAATGGACTTTGGCGGGTTTGTTTTTTTAATCGG
>JAKPRU010000605.1 GCA_029557025.1 Candidatus Omnitrophota bacterium
CCTTTACAATGACCGGGTCGCCACGCACTTGCGTAATCTGGGGTTGGCTTATTTGCTGACGGATCAGATCAGGTATGCAGAAAAGGCTGCCGAGATATTCCGTCAGTATGCACAGCTGTATCCCGCTTTGCCGTTGCACGACATCTACGGTGGACAACGACATACCGCGGCCCGGCTCTACGCACAAACATTGGATGAATCCATTTGGGTACTGGAGATGCTGTGGGGTCTTGATGCGGTGTATGACTCGCCTGCGTTTTCAGATGAGGATCGACAATTAGTCGAGTCGAATCTTCTTTATCCGATTCTGGCAACACTCAGTCGAACCGACATCGGTTTCGGCAATTACCAGGCTTGGGTGACTTCTGCCATCGGTGCTCTCGGCTACTTCCTTGGCGACGAGAATGCAATTCGGCAGGCCATGGCTGGGCCGCTCGGCTATAACGCGATTCTTGAATACGGCTATGGCGATGATGGTTTCAGCCTGGAAGGTTCGGTGGGGTATCACTATTACGGGCTGACCGGCCTGCTCCATCTTGCAAAAATCGCCGAGACAAACGGATACTTACTATGGAATGCTCGGATGCGACAGGTGTTATTCGCTCCGCTTTATTCCATGGAACCGGATGGCTGGTTTCCCACCATGAACGATGCAGGCCCCGCGCATCTTGGTTCGTATATCCGCCTGTTCGAGATTGCCAACACCCTGTCGGCTGATCCGGTTATCGACCAGATTCTGGCGCTATACTACAACGACCTGGGACATTCCCGAAGTCATTATTCCGCGCTCTTTGCCGGCGCTGATTTCGATCCGTCCACAGCTGTTATAGATTTGGGAGATGTTCCACCGCCGTCCGGTATTGCCGTGTTGCCGGGCTACGGTGAGGAAATGCCTTTGATGGTAATGATGGACCATGATGTCCATGGAGGCTGGCATGGGCATGACGACAGGCTGAATGTTATCCTGTACGGGCAGGGAAGGGAGCTGATCCCTGACTTGGGAACAGGCTCCTATGTCTCCGACCTGCTGGATGGCTGGCTTCGAAGAACGGTCGCACACAATACGGTAGTCACAGGCGAGTTGGGGCAGAACTCAGGCAATGAAGCGATCAGCCCCCTTTCGTTTTCGCGAATGCAATTTCCTTCTGTTCAGGTGGTCTCCGCAAAGGCCGATGCGGGAGTCTATCCCGGCGAGGCGCAGGTGGAGCGAACAATAATTAAAGTAGAGGATGATTATCTGTTGGTAATGGATCGGATCGAGAACGCTGTGCCGCCCGTTGATATTGTGTGGCATTCACTCGGGCAATTCGAATGGCCGGTAGAATTCACGATCCACGAATCCGATTATTTGCAGAGGTGGAGTTGTTCGAGTAGCGGCTACCAATACCTTGTTCCGCCGTCTCTATATTCGGGACGGACAGCGGAGGATGTGTTGGAGATTCCGCTCCTGTCTTCGTTGTCACAGATTGTCTGGCGCTTACCGCTTTCGCTTTCCGACAATATGGAGGACCTGACGCTGTGGGACGGTGAATGCAGTCTCTCCGAGCGCCATACGCAGGGAGCCTCTTCTATCCGTTTCCTGGCAGTTCCGGACTGGACCGTTTCTATCGGGAAGGACATCTCTCATCCCGATATGGGGCTTTCCCCGCTTGACATGCTTGGGTTCGACTATTTTCTTGACGAGGGACAGGCGAATGAGTTCTGGGTAGTCATTCAGCATTTGCCGCAGTACAACCGAGCCGCCTGGAAGATCGACGATCTTTCGCCGGGAGTGTGGCATCATGCAGAAATTGATCTTGATCGCCCCGATATGATTCTGGGCGGGGCAGATAGACGGACACGGGTAGATTTCCTGGTCTCGGCAGCGGGAAACCCCGAGGATTCCTTTTTTGTGTACCTGGACAACCTTGTAGCCGAATCGGATGGAATGCCGGAAGCGCCTCTGATGACGGGTCTGGCCGCGACCGTCATGGCGGATCCATCCGCGTCAATACTTCTTACGGATGGCCCGGGTGTTCGATCGGATGAACGTCATGGGGTTCTCCTGGTGCGGTGGAACGATCCTGATGTTACGGTCTTCACTATGCTGGAGGCATACCAACGATTTCCGAGGTGGATTTTCTCTACCGATTCCGAGGGGATTATTTCCGCACGGTCAGGGAACACGGAGGACGTGGTTCAGATTGAGCCGGACCGGCGTTCGTACTTTCATGGGAGGACTATGGGCGGCGCACCGAGCCGGATTGTTTTGTTCAATGGCCAATCCGCCGAACTCGGGCGTGTGGCGGTGTCTTCTCCCGTGCCGTTCGATTTAGAATTGCAGGTCTCGTATTTCGTTTGGGGCGGCTATAGTATTTCGTATCGAACCGGTTCATCGGGGGATCAATTTTGCTTGAGGTTAAAAGATGGTGGTCCCCATGATACAGTTCTTTTGGATGGGGCGGATTGGACTGGCGGTGTCGCTGGGGCCGGGGAATGGCTGGAAATCGGTCCTCTGCCGGGTGGTGCACATCGAGTGGTATGTTTCTCGGGAATGACTTCGGTTGAACAATGGCGGGCATACGTGTCGGAGTGAGGAGAAGAATTACAGGGATAGTGATCAGGACGGGATAGGCAGGAAATGGCCAATTCTTTTGATAGTGTAGAAACCCCGGCGGGCTGTTTCAGTTCCCGGGTTGCTTTCTATTCTCTCTTGGGATTGGTTTTGCTTCACGCGTTATTCTTCTCCGCGGTGGGTGTGCAGCGTTATGAGAACCTGGAGACAGGCGGCGATTTCGCCTTCTTTGTACAGGTTTTATGGAACCACCAACACGGGATATTCTATTACACAACATTGGAAGACGGCGGTCGAAACGCTTTGGGCACCCATGTGGATTTGATCACCCTGCCCCTGGCTTTGATTCTGTGGCCCTTTCCACTTGGTTATGGGATGATTGTTCTGCAAGCCGTGTTTTGTTGCGGTACAGCGGTCATTCTTTACTTGATTGCGGAAAAGCGAGGATTACCGCCGTGGCTTTGTTTCTGGGCGGGGATGGCCTGGCTTCTTGCGCCACATGTACAGGGGGCTTTAGTGTTCGATTTTCACTCAATCACGCTTGCGCCGTTCTTTTTCTTTTTGGGGATTCTGTTTTATGAGTCGAGGCGGCGTGTGTGGGCTTCCGTGTTATTTGGTTTGGCCGTGTCATGTAGAGAGGAGGTCGCGCTGCTTGTAGCCTTCTTCGGATTGATCGAGTGGATCCGGGGGCAACACAGAAGATTCGGGCTGGGTCTGCTTCTGGTTTCTCTTGTTTATTTTGTTATCGCGTACAAATGGATTATGCCTTGGGCGCTTCAGGGGAAACCGGCTACATTCAGTGCAGCCTTCGTCGAGTTTGATCGCCATCCCGTGCGGTGGGCTTTGGGTGTTCTGTTACATCCCTCCCGGTTGTTGGAGTTGTTGCCCCTTCACAAAGTGTATAATTACATCCATTTTCTGGTCTCTTTCTCTTTTCTACCTTTTCTCGGCGGATGGTCGACACTTCTGCTTATACCGCCTTTCGGTATTCAATTGGTTTCCACGAGCTCGCTTATGACGGGATTGTACTCATCCTTACCGACTCAATATGGAATTTCTCCGATGATAGGCGTTGCTTATGCCGGAATGGAGGGCCTGAATTGGATGTATGAAAAGAGCCAGCGGCTCGGTAAGGGAACGGTATGGGCTATTTGTGCCGTCATATTTATCTGTCCTGTAATTCACGCTTCTTTATGTGGCTATTATCGACCGGATCAACTCATCTCACCTTTTCAGTGGCAGCGTCTTCTCGACCGGGATGACCGTGCCGGAGAGCTCCGTCGCGTCGGCGAGACAATCGATCCGTCAATCAGTATCGTGACAACTCGCGGGATGAAATCGCATCTGGCGGGCCGTGCCCAAATATGGGAATGGGTAACTCATGCGCGGTCCTTTTTCCCTGAGTCACTAGACGTTGCAGATCAAATTGCAGTGGATGTGCGTTATCTCCGGGAGCACGACATGCGAGGGGCGCTGGATCTGATCCGCTGTCTCGAGGATGGTTTGTTCGGAGTTACATTTTTTGAAAACGACTTTGTAATTGCGGCGCGGGGTCACCCATCGGAACAAAACGCGGTGGTTATTTCCGCCATACGGGCGGAGCTGACAGGCGCGTTGGCCTCTTCCGGTCGGGTTGTTCTGTCTCAATCTGCGGAAAGGCCGTGGTTATTGGATTGTGATTCTCTGACGGGTTGGTCGCCACAGCCTGCCGTGTATCTGGACACGGTAAATGCCTATGAAGGAAAGGCCTGCGTTTCACGGAATACCGGCACGGATGGCCTGGACCGTAATTTCTGGTATGACGGACCGTTCGATTTGGAGACACCGGACAATACAGCCTGGAATCTTTGTCTTGCTCTTCGTTCGGAGAATTGGGCGCTGACGGATATTCCATTCATCGCGCTGACATTCGGTCAATCTTTCTATCTGTGGCGCGAGCCGCTGGGTGAGGCTGGAAATGTCTTGGCGGATTCCGGGAAATGGAAAATCCTCTCGCTTCCTTTGTTCAAAGCGCAGAAAAGCCTGAAACCTCCCGGAGCGCACACGCTGGAAATCAAGATTTTGAATCCACAGAAGGTCCCCCCGACAGCAATCCTGGTTTCCGTCGATGCGGTGTTTCTGCAAACCGGCGTACCGGTGGAGGGAAAGTGACCGACCTGCACAGGTATTCCCGGTCCCTTACGTCGTCTCTTTCGGATAGCAGGCCAGTTCCTCCACCGATTTCACGCCGTCGGGAAGCACCAGCTCGTCAATCAGCATGACAGGAATATCGTCTTTAATGGGGTATTTTGCGCCGCATTTTGTGCAAACCAGGAATTCCCCCTCCAGTTTGACGGGAGCCTTTCCGAGCGGGCAGGCGAGAATTTCAAGCAGTCGTTCGCTGACCATGGGAATCTCCTTCCGGATTTTCGATGAGTGTAGCGTCCCAACGGGCCATGCTGCAAGACCCAGTCCGTCCCGTTTTCAGCCGTCATCGGCATTCAGATCGGTTTCAATTCAATTCGGCAAAAGATTCTGTTACAATATCTCAAATTATATTGAAAGACTCGACGTCGAGTCCTGTCCGAAAAGATTTTGAAGTGGGCCTATAGCTCAGCGGTAGAGCCACCGGCTCATAACCGGTTGGTCCCTGGTTCGAATCCAGGCAGGCCCATTCGTTTTTTTTCGATCCGATGAAGTACATTGCGATTTTCGGCAGTTCCAAGACTCCACCGGGGCATCCGCATTATGAAATGGCCTATGAGCTGGCAAACCGCCTGGCTCGCGAAGGATATGGAATCTGCAACGGCGGATACTGGGGAATCATGGACGCTGCCACCCGTGGCGCGCGCGATGCCGGTGGCGTGGCGGTCGGTGTTACCCTGGAGCATTTCTCACTCAAACGCAGCGGAGTCAACCCCCTTTTGACCCGCGAAGAACCGAAATCTCGTCTCCTGGACCGCCTCTCCACCTTGCTCGATATGTCTGATGCCCAAGTCGCTCTGCCGGGAGGAGTCGGTACACTGGCCGAGGTGTTCCTTTCCTGGAACCTTCAGGTGACAAATGAACATAAGCCTTTGATTTTACTGGGACTGGAATGGAAAGAACTTCTGGATTTTCTCCAGGAACACACCGAGATCGAAGACAAACATCGCGCCAAATTGAGGATCTGTGCCACAGCGGAAGAAGCTTTTGAGCAGATTGTACAGCAGGTTCCTCTCTCGAACTCTCTCCCCTTATTTGAAGAAAAGAACTAATCGAAAAGCGTTCCGGTGGGGATAACGGAAATCCCGCTCTCAGTCACAAGAAACCGCTCCCGGTCGGCCTCCGGATCCTCGCCGACAACAAAACCGGCTGGGATTTTAATCCGCTTGTCCACAATGGCCTTTCTGAGACGCGCCCCGTCGCCGATCGTGACATCATTACAAATGATACTGTCCGTGATCTGCGTGTTTTCTCCGACGAACACACTGGGAGAGAGAATACTATGAATCACTTTTCCGTGAATGCGGCAGCCGGAGCTGACCAGCGAGTTAAACACTTGGCCCTCTCGCGGGGCGATCCAGGCGGGCGGGACTTGGGGATGATAAGATCGAATCGGCCAATTCGGATTCCATAAATCAAACGGGGGATTCTCCTGAAGAAAATCCATCTCGGCCTGGTAATAACTCTCCAGCGTGCCGATATCACGCCAATAAGCGGTGGTCCCATCCTCTTTTTCGAAGAAATAAGCATAAATCCCACCGCCTTGAACTAACGCGGGAAGCACATCCCTCCCGAAGTCATGTGTGGAATCCATCTTGGAATCCTCGATGACCGCGCGCACTAGCGTCTCGGTGTTGAAAACATAGACTCCCATGTTCACCAGAGATTCATTCGGGCGGCCCGGCATGGCGGGAGGATCAGCCGGTTTTTCCACAAAACTCGTTACTTCCTGGTTGGAATCCACCTGCATAATCCCGAAAGAAGAGGAAAGGCGTCTCGGATAGACCAGGGCGGCGATTGTCGCTCGCGCCTTCTTCTCAAGATGAAAACGGATCAGAGGTCGATAGTCCATCTGATAGACATGATCTCCCGACAGGATCACAACCAGCACGGGTTTCTGCTGTTCGAGAAGGTAGATATTCTGGAACACGGCATCCGCTGTTCCGTCATACCAGTTGGTCGAGAAACGACGTTGGGGCGGAACCGGCTCGATGAATTCGCCCAGTTCGGGATTGTGAATCGACCAGCCGTTGCGCAGGTGTCTGTCCAGCGATTGCGATTTATATTGCGTCAGCAGGTAAATCCTTCTCAGGTTCGAATTCAGACAATTGGAAAGGGTAAAGTCGATAATCCGGTAGCTTCCGGCAAACGGGACGGCCGGTTTGGATCGGTCTTTGGTCAGCGGATGCAGTCGCTCCCCCTGCCCGCCCGCCAGGATCAAAGTCAAAAAATCCCGAAAGCTGGGTTGGCGCTCCCAATCCAGGATCATCGAAAAGTCTGACCGATTCATGTTGTCTGATCAGGTAACCCCTGTTCTATCTGTTCTTCTTGTGCGTCAGAATCTCGGATATCTTCGCCTTCAATTCGGACATATCGGAGGATTTGACCACATAGGCATCGGCATTCCAGCTCAGGAAATTATCTTTATAGCCCTGATATGCCGTGTGGATGATAACAGGGATTTTTTTGTACCGATCCAGGATTTTTCCCATCGCCTCCAGTCCATCCATGCGGGGCATCCGAATGTCCATAATGATCAAATCCGGGGGAGTTTTCTCGACCAGTTCGACCGCCTCGATCCCGTCTTTGGCTAAAAGAATCTCATATCCCTCAGATTC
>JAKPRU010000160.1 GCA_029557025.1 Candidatus Omnitrophota bacterium
AAAAGCGATGACCGCTTCAAGAACCACCCCGGCGGCGGGGACAGCAGTCACATCGGAACGCTGGTAAGTCGATTGGGAAGATTCCAATGTTTTCAGGTCGACTGATTGAAGGCCCTTGCGTACCGTGGAGATCGGCTTCATGGCCACACGGACCACCAGGGGCATTCCATCCGTCATCCCCCCCTCCAGGCCACCCGCATTGTTGGTCAGGCGTTTGAATGCTCCATCGATCCAGTGAATCTCATCATGAGTCATCGATCCACGCCTTCCCGAGGCTCCGAATCCCAAACCAAACTCAACACCCTTCATGGCCTGAACCGATAAAACCGCCGCAGCGATCCGGCTGTCGAGCTTCCGGTCCCACTGAACATGGCTTCCCAGACCGATCGGGAGACCGGTCGCCACAATTTCCAGGATTCCCCCGAGTGTATCCTTTTCGCGGGTCACTTCATCGATGTGTTTGACCATCCGTTCCGAAGATTCCGTCTCAGCGCAGCGAACGGGTGAGGACTCAACCCGCTCACGGAGCTCGGCCAGGTTCACATCCGGGGGAGCTGTTGGGGCTGTGATTTCACCCAGGCGGACCACATGGGAAAGGATATCGACACCAAATGTCAGGAGAAACTTCCGGCAGACAGCTCCCAATGCCACACGTGCTGTGGTTTCCCGCGCACTCGATCGTTCCAGGATGTCGCGGATATCCTCACGGTCATATTTGAGGACTCCCACCAGATCGGCATGACCAGGCCGTGGACGGCTGATGAGGATCGAGGGATCCTTGTCTTCAGCTCGGGTAGACATCTTAGCCGCCCAATTAGGGGCATCCTCATTAGCGATCCAGAGCGTGATCGGGCTTCCCAGTGTTTCGCCCCAGCGAACCCCGGAATGGAATTCCACACGATCCCTTTCGATCTTCATGCGTCCGCCACGGCCATAACCTCCCTGGCGTCTTTCCAGATCAGGATTGATGTCCGCCTCGGAGAGGGCTAAGCCAGCCGGCATTCCCTCCAGAATCGTGGTAAGACCGAGACCGTGGCTCTCGCCAGCGGTCAGGAAACGTAAATGTCCCACACAGCTCTCCTCTTGATTCTCTACGATGTACGGTTAGTGGCCATAGGTTGCCACGAATCAGAAAGACTTGGAATCATGGCAGATTCCGTGGGATTCAAT
>JAKPRU010000169.1 GCA_029557025.1 Candidatus Omnitrophota bacterium
ATGCAATCCCAATGGGAGCCATCCTTTGAGCGGAATTGATCCAGGATGCGCACGAGTTCTTTTCGACGTGCCGCCCAATCGACTGTCGGGCGCTGCTCGTAGCTGAGGCAGGCGCTGCACACTCCCGCCTCGTCAAACCACAAGTCCGGTTTTGTATCGGGCATGACGCATCGTTTGCAGTATCGCATAGGTATTCACATCCTCGTGTCGCATTGTATTTCGGCAGGACTCGCTGCCTCTCTATAAGACTATACTTTGCCGGGTCAGTGGAAAACAAGCCCGATGACTATGGAAGCATCTGCGCACAGTATTGCGCGAGGCGAAGGACCGGGCCAAAAAAGATCATCAGAAGAAGAATCGGCGCGGCTAACAACACAAGAACCGTTTCATACACAGGCTGGTGAGAAATCGCCGTGTCGGGACCTGTCTCCAGAAACATGGCCCGCACAATCCGGAAATAATAATACAGCGAAACCACACTGTTCAGCACCGCCACCACCACAAGCCAATGCAAGCCGGAATGCCACGTCGCAATAAACAGGTACAGTTTCCCCACGAATCCCGCTGTGGGGGGCAAGCCGGTCAGTGAGATCAGCGCAATGGCCATCACGACGGCCGGAAGCGGCGCTCGCTGCCACAGGCCACAATAAGAGGGGATTTCATCTTCTCCGGTACGGTTCACCAGAATCATTACAACTAGAAATGCGGTCAAATTGGTGAACAGGTACATTACCAAGTAAAAGAGGATGGAGGCGATGCCCTCCGAGGTAAGCGCGGCGATTCCCATCAGGAGATACCCGGCATGGGCGATGGCGGAATACGCCAGCAGTCGCTTGATATTGCGCTGCGGAATGGCGCCCAGATTCCCGGCGGTCATGGTGACGGCGGAGAGGATTGCAAACAACAGCATCCAGTCAATCGCCGGGAGCGAAGACCAGGTCCCCTCCCCCGTCGGTTGAAGCATGGCTCGGTAGAAAAAGCGGATTAACAGAGCGAATCCTGTTCCTTTGGAGGCCACGGACAGGAACGCCGTCACCGGTGTCGGCGCGCCTTCGTACACATCCGGGCACCAGAAATGAAAGGGGACCGCCGCGATTTTGTATCCCGCTCCCACCAGCACAAACAAGAAACTCAGCAGTACCACCGGCTCCGAGGATACGTTCGCGAAAAGTACCTGTCGAATTCCGGCGATGTCCATGGTTCCTGTCAGGCCGTACAGGATGGACATGCCGAACAGCATTACGCCGGTAGACATCGCGCCGAATAAGACATACTTAATAGCCGCCTCGTCCGTCTTGCCGCCCCTCCGGCCGAATCCCGCCACCAAGTAGGAACCGATACTCATCAACTCAATGGAGAGATAGAGCATAATGAGATTGGTAGACGATGCGGTCAGGCACATCCCCAGGCAGATCGCCGAGAGGATCGCCAAGTACTCGCTTTTACGGTAATAGAACACTTCCGAGGAATAGATCGACAGCAGGGCGATAATGAAAGTACAGAAAGTAAAGAAGCCCTTGAAGAACACGGCGAACGGATCATGCGCGATCATTCCCTCGAACAGGGAAACGGCGGGTTTGCTGTACAGGCTGAAATGTGCAACAAAGGCTACACAAATTCCCACGAGAGCCAACCATGCCGGGAAATCCAGCCCCTCCTGTTCACGATGGAGCAGATCTGCACACAGGACAAGCAAGAGGGTGACCGTCAAGGTCAGCTCCGGAATAAAGTATGAAAGGCTGGACAGGTTATCCATCCGGCGGTTCTCTCTTCTTACAGAATCCTGTTCAACAGTTCGCGCACGGCATGATCGAAAATGTTCAGCATCGGCGCGGGGCAGATACCGAGAAACAAAACGATGATCGCCAGCGGAACCAGGGTTACCAGCTCGCGGGCGTTGATTTCCGGTAAGGTACGGTATTTTTCATTCAACGGTCCGAGGAAAATGCGCTGGAAAGTCCAGAGCATGTATCCGGCGGTCAGGACAATGCCGGATGTGGAGAGAATTGTGATCACCGGCCAGCTCGGGAATGCGCCCAGGAACACGAGCGCCTCGCTGATGAAGCCGGAGAGACCGGGCAGCCCCAGGGCGGCGAAAAACGCCAGTGATGTGATGCCCGCATAGATCGGTGTTTGCACGGCCAGCCCGCCGAACCCATCAATGTCCCTGTGGTGGGCGCGGTCATAGATCACGCCTACCAAAAGAAAGAGCATGGCGGTAATGGTTCCGTGGTTGAACATCTGGAACACCGCGCCGTTCATCGCGGCGGGTGTGAATGAAGCCATGCCGAGCATCACGTATCCCATGTGTGCAATGGAGGAATAGGCTACCAGTTTTTTGAGATCCTTCTGGGCCATTGCGCACAACGAACCGTAGACGATATTGATCAATGCAATGGCTACCATCACCGGCGCGAACCACTTTGCGCTGTCCGGGAAAATCGGATAGCTGACGCGGAGAATGCCGTAGGTCCCCATTTTCAGTAGAATCCCGGCCAGGATCACGCTGATCGCGGTCGGGGCTTCCACATGCGCATCCGGCAACCAGGTGTGGAACGGAAACGCCGGAATCTTGATGGCGAATGCGACGTACATCGCCACGAAACACAGGTTGCGGAATGTCGCACCGACTCCCGATTGAAGTAATTGTTCGCTCAGTTGTGTCATATCGAAACTGTGCGGGGTTGTCGCCAGCCACATGGCGATCATTGCCAGGAGCAGGAATACACTTCCGAACAGCGTGTACAGGAAAAACTTGATCGCTGCATACTCTTTTCGAGGTCCGCCCCAGATCCCGATCAGAAAATACATCGGCAATAACATGAGTTCCCAGAATACATAGAACAGAAACAGATCCAATGCGCAGAACACGCCAAGCATACCGGTTTCCAGGAGAAGGAACATCGCGCAGTAGCCTTTAATGCGATCCTCGATTCCCCAGGAGGCCAGAATACATATCGGGCAGAGGAGAACGGTCAGAAACACCATCGGGACGGAAAGCCCGTCCACTCCCATGTAGTAATGGATGTTGAATGCAGGGATCCAGGGCGCTTTTTCAATAAACTGGTAACCGATTTGTGGATCGAATTCGATCAGCATTCTGATCCCGAGCACGAGAGACGGGATTGTGAAGATCAAGCTGACGATTTTGATCCATTCCTTCTGTCGGCTCGGAATAAAAAGAATCGTGAACATGCCCAACAGGGGCAGGAACGTAATCAATGTCAATAACGGACCGGAGTCACTCATTCAACCAGGCTCCTACAACAATGTTATCAGAATATCTCGGAACAATAGAATAAAAGCCACAATGGCGACGACTTTCATTATGTAATTCTGGACTACGCCGGACTGGAACAATGTGGAAATTGTTCCCACCAGGCGGGTTCCCCAAGCCAGCACATTGACCGCGCCATCCACAACATGGAGATCGAACACGCCGCTGATATAGGACCACGCGCGGACGAAATAGGCGGAGAAATTGACGAGGCCGTCAATGACAACACGGTCGAATGCGGCAAGAATCCGCATGGCGGCCAGTGTCCCGCCGACGGCGGTTTTCTCGTAGAGTTCATCGATGTAGTACTTGTTGTAAACGAGTCGATAAATCGGGCCGAGGGCTTTCACCCATTGTTCCGCCGAGCATTTTTTCCAATAGTAGAAAACGGCCGAAATGAGAATGCCCGCCCCGGCCATCACGATAGAAAGAATCATTGCAATGTTATGCGCACTGTGCCCGTCAGCCTCCACAGCGGCAGGAGCGACTCCAGCCGTTCCGACGGAATAGGGAACAACTAATCGTTCGAACCAGCCATGCTCGCCGAGCGCAAACCAACCCGCGCCTGTACTGAGAATAGCCAGGACCACCAAGGGGCCGGTCATTACCCGGGGGGATTCATGCACATGTCTGTACCGGTGATCATCGGCGGGCGCTCTGAAGAAGGTCATAAAAATCAGGCGGAACATGTAAAAGGCCGTAATGCCCGCGCCGACTAACAGGCCGATGAAAATGATGCGATGGTTGGGGTGCTCCATTCCGAAGCCGAGCGCGGATGCGAGGATGGCGTCTTTACTATAAAATCCTGAAAACAGGGGTACTCCGGAAATAGCCGCTGCGCCGATCAGCATCGTCCAGAACGTGACAGGCATTTTCTTGTGTAAACCGCCCATTTCACGCATGTCCTGGGTATGTACGGCATGGATCACGCTCCCGCTGCACAGGAAGAGCAGCGATTTAAACGCCGCATGCGTCATCAGATGGCACAATCCGGCGGCGAACCCTCCAACCCCCAGGGCGGTCATCATGTAGCCGAGTTGGCTGATTGTAGAATAGGCCAGGACTCGTTTAATATCGAACTGTGTGATGGCAATAGTGGCGGCGAAGAATGCCGTAATCAGGCCGATATAGGCAATGAACAACAGGGCATCCGGTGAAAACAGCGGGTACAGCCTGCCGACCAGGTAGACACCGGCGGCCACCATGGTGGCCGCATGGAT
>JAKPRU010000171.1 GCA_029557025.1 Candidatus Omnitrophota bacterium
AAAAGCCTGGATACTGTTTGTTCTGGAAATTTGGGCGAAAAGATGGCTGTGATGGAGAATCCCTTGCGTTCATTACTGGCATTATCCTGCTACTATCCCCCGCTGCTCAGTCCCCGGTCCATTCAGGTTCAGCGCACTATCGCTAATTTGCCTGCAATAGGGTGGAACGCAACGGTCCTCTGTGCGAAACCGGATACGCTCTGGGGCAAACATGACCCGGAACTGGCTCAAATCTATCCCCCTGTTCGTGAACGGATCGAGGTCAGCGCGGACCCGCTGCTCAAGAAATGGTACGGTCGCCTGTTGCGGCTATTTCCGTTTGCAGGCCGCGTACCGGACCGCTATTTGCCGTGGTCACTACGGGCCGCGAGGGTTGTTCTAAGGAAACTCAAACCGGGCGATTTCGACGCCATTGCAACATTCGGGAATCCCATGTCCGTCCATCTTGCCGGGGTGATTCTCCGGCGTGCCTGGAAGATTCCATGGATTGCGCATTTCAGCGATCCCTGGGTGGATAATCCCTATTCCGAGCGGCATTTGTTCTCAGATGCCGTCCAGAGAAGGCTTGAGGCTCATGTGATCGGCCATGCGGATGCCGTTGTTTTCACTTCGGAATACACTCGTGAACTGACCATGAAGAAATACCCGTCTTCATGGCAGCAGAAATCGCAGGTCATTCCGCATTCTTTCGACAGCAACCTCTATCCGCAGGTAAGATCGCGCAATGAGAGACTGCTGTTTCGTTCCATCGGGAACTTTTATGGACCGCGTACACCCAAGCCGTTGCTGGAGGCGCTTGTGCGCCTCCGGCAGACTCATCCGGAAGTCCTGGACAACTATTTTTTCGAATTCATCGGGAACTGTCCAGCGGCTTTCGCCGGACTTGTCAAAAAGTATGATCTCTCAACGGTTGTCGCGTTTCGGGGATCGGTCGGATACCTGGAAAGCCTCGCGTTGATGAAAACGGCGGATGTTCTGTTGCTGATTGATGCCCCCATGGATGTGAATTTGTTTCTTCCCTCCAAGTTGATTGATTACCTGGGCAGCGGAAATACCATTCTCGGGATCACTCCGAAAGTCGGGGCATCCGCGGATGTGATCCGCTCCGTCGGCGGCCTGGTGGTTCCTCCGGAAGATATTGAAGGAATCACCGAGGCGGTTTTCTCTCTCCATTGGAAATGGCTCGCCGGGGAATTGCAGCAGAACCCTTACGATCCGAATGAGGTCCGACCGTTTACTATCGCTGCAATCCTGGACCAGTGGCAAGATATACTGGACCGGAACCGGATACCCCTGTAAAAGCCCCTTTTCTATGCTAATTTTCTAAATACAAAGATACCTGATCCTCGCGAAACATACAGGAGAACAAAGCATGAGCGACCGAAACGATCCCAACCGCCGAGATTTTATTCATACATCGTGTGCCTGCCTGGCGGGCGCAGGCTTGCTTGCCAAGTCGTCACTCGGATGGTCCGCCAATACGGAAAAGAAGCCTGTGATTGCCTGCCGAGATGCCAATCTTGGCGAGGTCAAAGCGGCAAGTCCCTGGGAGGCGATGAAAGCCATTGGTGTGGAGGGCGTGGAGGTATACGTGGATTTCGACCGGAGTTGTCCCGGAATCTCGAAAGGCACAAAAAAATACTCCATCGGATCGGCGGAAAGCATCGCCGACCTTCGGAACGATATCACCGAACAGGGTGTGCAGATTACCTCATTCTGTCTCGGTAATCATTTTGATGAACGCCC
This sequence comes from Candidatus Omnitrophota bacterium, assembly GCA_029557025.1. Lineage (GTDB taxonomy): Bacteria > Hinthialibacterota > Hinthialibacteria > Hinthialibacterales > JAKPRU01 > JAKPRU01. The sequence continues at coordinate 1,747 of JAKPRU010000171.1, forward strand.
TGAAGAAGAGGTTGCCTTTGTGAGCGATGTTGTCCTTGCGGCCAAACAGCTGAACGCGAAGGCCATTCGGATCGATGTTGTGCCACGGAGACTGAAAGATCGCGCCAATTTTCTTCGATTCTCGACCTCGATATGCAGACAACTGGTGGACCTCGTCAAGGGCACGGAGATCCGTTTCGGAATCGAGAACCATGGCGATACGACGAATGATCCGGAGTTCCTGGACAAGCTCTTTGATGGAGTCGGCTCCGACGCACTGGGACTGACGCTGGATACGGGGAACTTCTACTGGTTCGGCCATCCCCTGGACGAGCTCTATAAGATCTATGAGAAATACGCGCCCCGCGTTTACCACACACACTGCAAGAGTATCAATTATCCCGAGGACAAACAGAACATCCGCCGCGAGATCGGATGGGAGTATGGGAAGTACTGCTGCCCGATTTATGAAGGGGATATTGATTTCAAGAAGGTGGTGGCGATTCTTCGAGCGGCGGGGTATTCAGAAGATTATTGCATTGAGAACGAATCGCTGGAACGTTTCCCGCAGGAAGAACGGGGCGCGATTTTGAAGAAGGAAGCGGAACTGCTCCGGAGCCTGGTCTGAAATCCGAAATCAATCAGAGTCTTCACGGCAGGCCGTGACAATGCAGAACCTCCCTTGCGTGATCGGGATTGACGGCGGAGCCACCCGGACTCGCGGTATTCTCACCGATCTGGAGGGGCATATTCTCGCCCGGCGGAAAGCGCCGGGTACGAATTACCACCACACCGGATTGCAGAAAACGGCAGATATTCTCCATCGCCTCTGTCAGGACTTGCTGAAACAGGCGGGCCGGGAGCCGGAGTGTCTCCGATCTGTCTGTATGGGATTGGCAGGTGTGGGAAGACCGACCGACCGCCAACTTCTGCAAGGACAACTTTCCGCGCGATTTCCAGAGGAAATCTTGCTCTTGGAGACAGACGCAAGCATTGCGCTTCATGGAGGCTGTCTGTCCGGGAAGGGAATCCTGGTTATCGTCGGAACCGGTTCGATTGTTTATGGGCAACGTAAGGATGGAATAACCGCGAGAGTGGGCGGATATGGCCCGCTCTTGAGCGATGACGGCAGCGGATATGCAATCGCCCGGGCCGGTTTGCGGGTGATCATGCTCGCGAGGGACGGAATGGTTCCCCCCACGGCGATTCGTGACAAGATACTGGGAAGACTAGGTCTCCAAAGCGAAGATGAACTTGTTGAATGGGCCATGAACCCCCAGACGGATAAGGCAGAGATCGCCCGCCTGGCCTGTGAGGTATTCGAATCCGTTATTGAGGGTGATGAAACAGCCCAGAGAATCATCCGGGATGCCGCCGGTATGGTCGGACAGGCTGTGCAGTGTGTTGCGGGCAAGTTGAATCTCGGCGAGATGTTCGTTGCGGTACTGACCGGCGGGGTAGTCGAACACCATGATGTGTATTTCGATCTTGTAAAAGGAGAAATACAGGTTCGGCTGCCGGGAGCGGAAGTGGTTCATCCGATCCTGGAGCCGGTGAAAGGCGCCGTGCTGAAAGCGCTGGAATCCCTGGGTATCCCGACGGAGGAATCCCTGATCGCGAATCTGAAAGAATCCGAGATGTCCGGGGAATCAGGAACCAATATCACCGAGGCAGAGTGGGCCTGATCGGTCTAATGAACTCAACCCCCACCTAACCTCCCCTGATCTTCGGGGGAGGGAAATCCAGAGGCTTTTGAGACAGGCTCAGGAGCCTTGCCCCCCTGTTCGATGACATTGAGTTCGGAACCGATTCAGCCGGTACGTTGATCGATCCGGAAACTGCTTTTCCGCACAGATTGGTCTTTCGAGACACTCTTTGCGTACTCTTTCATCTCGGCGGACAGTTCGGAGATTTTCAGGAAATTATCCAGTCTGCGGTATTGATTGGTAACTACACCGATCGAGATGGTCATTATGGGGAATTGCACAGGCTGGTGTTGACGGCTCTGGGCTTCAATGTATCCCTTAGCCATGTCCTCTTCATCATATTGGAATGGGATCAGTGTATCGAAGGAATTCGTGATATATGTGCAGATCGGATCTGCGCAATGATAATCGACGACAAGGATGAAATCGTCTCCGCCGATGTGACCGACAAAATCTCCCTTCCGCCCATACATCACAACGCTCTCGTTGAGAATCGTTGCCGTAATTCGAATGATATTGTCGCCCCGAGCGTACCCGTACTTATCGTTAAACGCCTTGAAATTATCGAGGTCCGCATAACAAACAGCGAGAGGCAAACCGGCATCCACACGGCGCATGATCTGTTCCTCAATATAGATACTGCCGGGAAGACCGGTAAGTGGGTTTGAAATCTGAAGACGGGTATTCCTTCGCAGCGCGGTCTCCACCCTCGCAGCCAGGATTTCGGGAGCGAACGGTTTGTTGAGGTAATCTTCCGCCCCTGCCTCCAGGGCTTTGATTTCCCCCTCCAGACTTTTCCGGCCGATAATAATCGTGATCGGCATGGTAAAGGTCATGGGGTTTTCTTTGAGCGCCTCGGTGATACGCAGAGCTCGCTCCCCCAAACCGTCCATGTCCAGAATCAGGATATTGGGAACGCTTCGGAGAATATGTTCCTGTAAGCCTTTCTGGGCCGGTTGAGCGTCGATGACATATCCCGCACGGGCCAGGTAATTTAAATACTCTTGATTTTCATCGGATATCCCTGCCACCAAAAGCGTTCTTGGTTCGCATATCCGGCGGTTATCACCCCCGAAAGGTTTTCGTAAATCAAGTGGCACAACCTGACTCGCCATAATGACTCATCGCCATCCATAGAGACCAAAAAGAGTCAAGACCACGAAATTCTGCGTAAGACTTTGCGGATACAGACTACACCAGGGAATCAATGAAACCGTACTGTATCACGCGATCATTGGAAACGCAATAAAACTTTACCCGAAAAAATGCGATCCAAGGGGGGTCTCCCCGTCGAGGAATCAGGCAAAAAGGTCCAGGCGAGTCCCGGAAGAAGGGATGGAACCCTGTCCGCCGCCATACGATGCGCCAAGGAGAGTGGCCACCGTACCGAGATTTCCCGAAACGGCATTCCCGGCAGTCTGTTGTGCGCTTTCGAAGTTTTTCTGAAGCCGGTCCAGCTCGACCTTCCGCTTTTCGCGATCAATCCTCTCTTCTTTTCGTTCCAGTTCGCTGACTTTTCTTTTGGCAGCGAGCGTCTCTATCAAATCTCCCTCGCTCATGGCCTGCTCGAGCTGACGTTCTGTTTGCTCTTTTTTGTTCTCCACACGGTCTTGCTGAATATCGAGAGTCCGTTTATCCCGTTCAATATCCTGAGTATTCGGGCCTTGTGCCGTGGCACGCATCTTGTCCTGCGGGGAGGTTTCTTCGGCTTTCTCTGTGTTCCTTTCCGGAGCGACGCGATTGTCTCGATCCTGTTCCCGTTCCGCCTCGATAATCGGGTTCGCGGGTCGATCCCGGCTGACCACGGTTGTCAACCCGGCGTTATAGACAGGATACCCGTTGCGGTTGCCCTGAGTGAAAGTCCGATGGGAATACAGAACGTCCTCGCCGCGCAGAAGGGCTCGGGTTCGCAGGCGCGTTTCATTCCGTTGCTCCTGGGCAGTGACCAGAAAGGCGGTTTGCCGGGGGGTAGCCGTGACATCCACCGCCGGTTCACCGGGGTCCGGTGTGAACCGAATGGTGGGCGGCGGAGAATAGGATGCGGAAATCGGATCGACCATAACCGTGTGAGTCTCCTCAGACAGAGCTCTACAGTGCAAGTATATCTCACAAATCATGCAAAATCAATCGGTTGTCGATCCCAATTCAGGAGAATCGAATTGCGCAAGGATATTCTCCCATCCCGTCGCGTCCATGGAGAACAAACTTAGATTTAACTCCTGCGCGAGAGTTTCGGCAAAAGGATGACAGAATTGGTCGGCGCTGGGGCTGTGTCCGATTTCTCGACGGATCGAGGTGACAATCATATCGGGCATCCCACACGGAATCAGGTATGAAAACGCATCCAGATCGGGATCGAGATTGACCGATAAGCCGTGCATGGTTCGACCGCGACGCAGACGTATTCCGATGGAAGCAATTTTCCGATTCTCAATCCACACTCCGGGATGCCCGGGAACCGTCGTGCCCGAAAGCCCCCACAATTCCAGAACACGAAGGATTGTTCTCTCCAGGATACCAACATATCGACGGGGTGAACAAGAAAGACTTCGGAGTCCGATCAACGGATAGGCGACAAATTGTCCGGGACCATGATAAGTCGCTTTTCCGCCGCGTTTCACATAAACGATCGGGATATTCTTCCCCCGCAGTTCGGTTTCATTCGTTCGCAGATCACCGGAGCCGCCGGATGTCCCGATGGTGATCACCGGTGGATGCTCCAAAGTCAAGAGCATATCGGGACACCTGTTCTGTTCCTGTATCCCGGATATTTCTTCCTGAACTTGAAGAGCCTCCTCGTACGGAACAAGGCCAAGATGAACATGAAAAAGATTGCCGTGATTCACTGCATGGATCTCCATGTTTTATAGTAGCATGGATTGTGGATTGCGGATTGAAGAAGGGACAGGTAAAGGATGAGTCCGGTGAATTCAATCTTCCCCGCGTCTTCAGTGGTCTTTTTGGGGAATCGTGCGTGGAAACGTGAGAGATGAAACAGATTCTCCAATGCGACTTGAACTTTATGCAGGCGATGTTCCATGTAGAATCTCAATCATCATGAGAAGACACGAGAGGCCATTGTGAACGCAGACGATCAACACCCCCCTACTCCCGATAATCCCTTTGGTGCGGAGGATTCCGGCACACCCGGCAATTCCGATCAGCCGATGCACCCTGCGAGTGACGGACAGCAGGAAAGCAAATCGACAGGCTTGGATTCGCACACTTTCCAATGGGGAAATGAAGGCAAATCCCGAATGTGGAAATCGGATGGAACAATCGGAGGCGGGGAGGAATATTACACTCCGGCCTGGGAACGTCGCTCGGAGATCGGCTTTTCCAGAGCGCTATTCAAGACCATCGGAGAGGTTCTTTTCAATCCTGCTGAGGCATTTCGCTCGGTGCCGGTGCGGGGGGATATCGGCGGGCCGTTGCTGTTTGCGGTCCTGCTGGGCACAGTGGGGACAGTGTTCCAGGCATTCTATCAGGTTGTGTGGATCGGCCTCAGCCTGACAGAGGATTTTGGTGTCTCGGATGTGGGCACGAGAGTCACGGCAACCATTGTGATGTTGGTACTGTCGCCGGTAATGATATCCATTGGAACTTTTCTCTCTACCGCCATTCTTCACGTTTTCCTATTCTTGTTGGGGGGCGCGAATCGGCCGTTCGAGGCTTCATTCAAAGTGATCGCCTATGTCGGTGGCGCTACCGCAATTTTTGATCTTATTCCCGTATGTGGCTTCCTGTTCATTCTGGTTTGGGGCACGGTTTGCACGATCATCGGGGCAAAGCAGGCGCACAAAACAGATACTTGGCGAGCGGTTCTGGCGGTGCTTCTCCCAATGTTGTTCTGCTGTTGTTGCCTGGCTGCGCTTGCGGCTATGGCCGTTTCCGTGGGGATTCTCGGCGCGAAGATGGCGTCACAGGCCAATCTCTTTGAAGGGCTATTGAGGTAGAACGATCGGGAGGAAGGAGAGTGATCCTGTCTATCCGGCGTTTGGGAAAGCAGGAAATCGATCACGAGATGATCTGGGGGGCCGTGATTCTTTTTGTTTTTGCGGCGGCACGCTGGTTCCCCTTTCAGACAATTCACCCGCCTTCGTGTCCGTGGAAGATGCTCACCGGATATCCGTGTTGCACATGTGGAATGACCCGAAGCCTGTTGGCTTTTGCGCAAGGTAACCCGGTAGCGGCCCTGGCGTGGAATCCACTGATCGGAATGCTGGCGATAGCCGCGTCGATCTATTTTCTTTATGCGCTTGTTGTGTTGAGCCTGCGTTTGCCCCGCGTCCGCATTTCCCTGACCGGAATCCGGGAACGAAATGGAATCCGTCTCCTCATCCTTTTTGCGATTGTCGGCAATTGGGTGTACCTGATTATACAGGGACGGTAATCCGTCCTGCACATCCCGCCCGGGGGCCTCTTTCCAGGAGGTTTATTTCGCTTGGGATTTCGCCAGTTTGAGTATTAATGAAGCCAGCTGATCGTTCAAGGCGGTTCCGGGATTCATGCTGTCCTGAATGTAGGTTCGATAGCCCAAGACATCGAAGTAGGCGATTCGATATTCCTTAACAAGATACTGGATCAGGTCCAGCATGGCCTCTTGTTGTTTTGGAGGCGGCAACGTGGACTCATAATCTCCCAGGAGCAACACAAGAATATGTCCTCTGCAGTCAATGGTCTTTCCACGCATAGGGTGGTTCTGGGGAACTTCCGAGCGGAAGAATCGATCGCCGTAGGTCAGCTGTCCGACCGTATTGACCGGTCTGCCGGCCAGGATGCCTCCTTTCTGATCGATAATATAATGGACAGGGATATCCCCAACACCATTGGAATCAATGTAGTCTTCCGCCAATTGTTTTAAGTATGCGCCGGGATTGTCGGGATCGAATCCATTGGGCGTATCAAGAATGGTGATATAGGCGGGAGTCTGGGTTTTGTAAGCTCCGCTGGGCATCCCGCCCGCCCAGTTGGATCGGGGAAGAATGGTCGGAACCGGGGGTTTTTTCTTCCCGCCCGGTGAAAAAAAGAGCCGCCCCGCACAACCGGTAAACAAAAAGATGGCGCAACACAGACCGCAGAGAACTCTTCGATTCATCCATACCTCCGACGGGAAAGAAGAACTGGGATTTATAGGGAAGTGTATCGCCATTCATCCTTCATCGTCCACTGACGGCCGATAAAGCTTTTCTGTGCGGGGGGTCGCAATGGGAATTCGAAAAGCGAGGGTCCGGGGAGGGAACACGAAGAGTGATGCAGGCAATGACTCGCCACACCCGCCGAGGATCCTCCTCGGGGGTGAGGTCAGACATTGGCTTACTTCTTCGATCCGCAGCAGGCCTTCTTGGCCGGGGCCTTCTTCTTGGCTGCCGTTTTTTTTGCTACGGTCTTTTTGGCTGCGGGTTTTGGGGCCGCTGCCTTCTTCGCTACGGTTTTCTTGGCTGCTGTCTTTTTCTTGGCCGTAGTCTTTTTTTTCGCCGCAGTCTTCTTCACTGCACTTTTCTTTGGAGCCGCTTTTACCAACCCGATCACCTCCTTTCGGAATACGTCGGTCGCTATAAACTCTCCGAGCTTTCGCGACCCACGCATGTTATATTACACCGAATGTAACTTTGTCAAGCTCCATTTTTCATTTTCTTGCATTCGAATGCAAATTTTTTTATCCTCGGTCTTCAACGAGGCATTCTTTCTCGAATTACGATTTAATGTTCTGCAAAAATATCTGCACATTTCTTTTTGTCCGATCTGCACTGTGTGGTTTGGGGTTGCCTTGTTCTCCGAAGTATCGGAGAATATCTCCATGGGTCATTTTTCAATCGGGTCAAGTCAACCGGGGAAGCCCCGGATTGATTGAATACGGAAAGGATCTCCCAATGAAACGCCATGGATTCACTCTGATCGAACTGTTGATCGTCGTTGCGATCATCGGCATTCTGGCCGCGATTGCGGTCCCGAATTTTCTGAATGCGCGTACCAAAGCACAGATCGCGCGGGTATTTGCGGACATGAAAGCATTGGGCACCGCCATGGATATGTATGGCCTGGACAACGGCAACAAGTATCCGTATACGCACGATACGAATGTGAATGATGTCCTGAAACCGTTCCAGCGCTTGACAAGCCCAGTTGCTTATATGAGCGCTCTGCCGCAACGAGACCCGTTTGTTCCAAAATACGATGCCAAGCATACGGCAGATCGGCCCGGCGGGATCAGTTGGAACTGGTGGGACCCTTACCTGCTGGTTACATTCGACTCTCCCCAAATGTACGGCGCCAACGATCTTTCCCAGGGGATGTATGCGGTCGGTCCGTTGATGTATTTCATTGACAGTGTCGGCCCCGACGGCATCTATGACCCGTTTGAATATAATTACGGGCACGCTTGGGTCCCCTATACACCGTCAAATGGGCTGACGAGCCGAGGGGAGATTTTCGTGTACGGTCCCGGAGGAACCACTTCGGACTGTGTAACGCGGAAATAGCCTGTTCTCGATCTGCGCGAGAGACACAAAAACGCTATTGTGCATCACGGCGCACTCGCGCCGGTTGCAGTAAATCCGGCTGCTTATTCTTTGGGCCGGACCTCCTGCGGTGCCGCGATCAATCTATTGAATTCAGCGCCTCTGTATCTCGCTTTTCGACGGGCTCAGGACAACGTCCGATCCTTGGAGAGAAGGTTCTGCGCATATTTCGCTCGACTTACAATCCCTGCCTCAAACAGCAATGTTTATACTTTTTCCCGCTCCCGCAAGGGCAGGGATCGTTCCGTCCGACATTCTGGGGCGATCTTGTAGCCTGCGATTTCGTAAAGGAAGCCTTCGGTTGCACAAGAACGCCGTTGTATGTAAGCCATTGTTTCGCCAAGCGCCGGAAATCCGCATTCGCATGTTCAAAAAACATCCGGTAGGCTTTGCAGAAATGATTCGAGCCGCCGTCTCGCGGATCGTTCAAGCGGTCTTTCGGACACCCACCGTGACAGTGGGGTAGCCATCGGCAGGTTTCACATTCGGGCGGACGTTTCGCTTTCCGTCTGCCGAATGCGGATTGACGCGGGGAATTGAGAAAATCGACTAACGATCCCTCCAGTACATTCCCCAACCGCCACTCCGTGTCTACAAAGAAATCGCAGGAATACACATCGCCGTTATGTTCGACTACCAGGTACGTCCCGCATTCGGGAAGAAGGGTACACTCGGGAATTTCTACACCTACGTACGTTGCAAAAACCGAGTCAAACCACCGGACAGAAATGCGCGGAACCCCATCCCGAAAGTGTTCTTTCCAGACATCGAATATCTCACACAGGAAATGCCCTAATGCTTCTCCCGGGACGGAGAAAGGCGCCGCACGGTCCGGAGAATTGGGGTCCGGTTCCACACAGGGAATGAACTGAAGGAATGTAAATCCGAAATCGACCAGGTACTCGAATATCTCCCGCGCATACCGGGATGAATACTCCGAAACAACTGCCAGCGCATTGACATCCACGCCCTGTTCCATCATCAGTCGCGCGGCGGCTGTGACACGTTCCCAGGAAGGTGTGCCCCCACGAGTCAGCCGATAATGATCGTGAACATGCTGGGGGCCGTCGAGCGAAAGGCCGACCAGAACACGGTACTCCCGCAGGAAGGCGCACCAGTCTTCATTGATGAGAAGACCGTTCGTCTGCATCCCGTTGCCGACCGTTTGCCCGTCTCGTCCGTACTGTTTCTGGAACGCGACGGCACGCCGAAAGAAATCCAAACCCACCAGCGTCGGTTCCCCCCCCTGCCAGCCGAACGAGAGATAGGGTCCGCCCTGGGTCATGACTTGCCGAATCATTTCTTCGAGTATCTCGTCGCTCATGCGGTGGAGATGGGATTGGGCGAACAGATGCTCCTTTTGCAGGTAGAAGCAGTATCGACAGGCAAGGTTACAGTCCGGCCCGGCGGGTTTAACCAGGATATTGGTCAGCGGTTTTGCAGCAGGACGTTTTTCAGGCACAACGCACCCTTCGAAACCGTCATAAACACTCTGTCAAATCTCCCTTTCTCCATTCTTGGAGAGGGGGTCGGGGAGTGAGGAAATCCCATCAGGCCAGCCATTTCTTCAGCCACTCGACCGCCGCCACGCCGTGCCACCGATGTTCGCCCTCAAAAATATCGTGGTACAGCCGATCCCCCGCGCCGAGGGCCGTGTAGGCGCTTTTGGCAATCTTTACCTGGGCCAGGACATTATCGACCCCACTTTTGCCGTTGAGGCTGTCGCATGTTCCGGTTTCGATCAGGAACGGCCGTGGCGCAATGAGAGCGGCCAGGTCGCCCATGTCTGCGTATTCCCACAAATGGGGAACATAGTTGCAGGAGCAATTGGCGGCTTTCTCCAGCAGGGATTCCTGCACGCCATAAAAGTAGCCGCTGCACACGCCGCACCGGATTCGTTCGTCCATGGCGCACAGATACAGAGTCTGGAGGCCGCCGCCCGACAAACCGGCGCATCCGATCCGCTGAGGATCGCAGTCGGGACGTTGCGAAACGTAATCCGCGAGGCGCATCAGGTCCCAGGTCCACATTCCCGCCACTGTCTGCCCCAACGGAATCGCTATGTGGTTGAGAACCTCACAGGAACTGTGGATGAAATTGTCTTCATCATCTTTCTGGTAGTATTTCTCCCTGCGTTCACCAAATCCCCGGGCATCCGGGCAAAAGACAATAAAGCCCTCCCGTGCCAGTTGAACCCCGTAAGCATAGTTGTAATAGGTGGCGGCTTTTTCAATCACCGGAATATCCGTCCGACCGGCGACGGAAAATTTGCCGCCGCTTCCGTGTCCGTGCGGCGCAATCACAGCGGCTCGTCGTTCACCGGATTTCAGGTTGTTCGGAATGAGCGCATAAAACGGCATTACCACTCCCGGTTCCGTGCGAATCTCAATCCGTTGCCGCTCATATCCGTCGCACGGAACCCGCTCTGTGATGTTTTCATCCGGCGGGCAGGCGATCATGGTCGGCAGTCCCAGGAGTTCGGCAACCTTGCCGCGCAGCTGGACCTGCCAGGCCCGAGCATCTTCCGCTGTCTCCGCCCGAAATCCTAACTGTCGGGAAAAACGGCGAAACCGTTCTTTCATATAGTCCTCACTGACAAAATAACGTTCAATATGGAGGGTTTGAGTTTCACTCATCGGTGTGTCATGTCCTTCCTTTCGAATGGCGGGAAAGTGCCTTGCCCTGTCGAGGCACTCAATTCTCCTGCTGAAAAAGGAAAAAATCTACCTCTTCAGGCAGTCCGATATGGCCCCGACAGCGACAGGCACAGAGGCCTGTCCTACCATTATTCCAGAGGGCCGGGCGTCCCTGCCTGGCAGATATCATGTTCGTTTTTGTGCGGGACATCCATGAGATCCGCCTTTGCGAATGGAAAACAACTCGGTAACCTACCGGAGGAAAAGACAGGTGTGAGATCCCCCACCTCAGCCCTCCCCGTCAACGGGGAGGGAGTTAAGAATTCTCTCCCCCCCGTTTACGGGGGGAATGAGGGGGGGATGGAATGAAACACCCATATTCCCTGAATCCTCCGCGATTGAAATGAGAAGGTGACGGCATTGACAGAAGATACAATCAAACCCGACCTCTCAAAAGTATCCATGGAAGACCTTGTGACGGAAATGCTCCTTCGCGTGGGCGAGGATCCGAACCGTCCGGGGCTTGTGCATACACCGTACCGCGTTGCGCGAGCGTGGGAGTTCTTTTCCTCGGGATATCGTCAGGACATTCATGAACTGGTGAACAGCGCTTTGTTCGAGGACAAATGCGATGAGATGGTAGTGGTAAGCGATATTGACATTTTCAGCCAATGCGAACACCACATGCTGCCGTTTTATGGAGTGTGCCATGTCGGGTATCTGCCGAAGGGCAGGCTGATCGGACTGTCGAAAATCCCTCGGATTGTGGAAACGTTCAGTCGGCGGTTGCAATTACAGGAACGCCTGACCCAGGAGATAGCCCAATGCCTCAACGAGATTCTGCGTCCCCAGGGGGTGGGGGTGGTGATGGAATGCCGTCACATGTGCATGATGATGCGCGGTGTGGAGAAAGCCGGGAGCAACACGATTACCAGCGCCATGCTGGGTTTGTTCCGCAGCAATCACAATACCCGCAGCGAGTTTCTGGAGATCATCAAAAACCAGCGCAAGTGGCGGTGAGGGAATCCGCGCAACCAATTAAAAATTCCCCGGCGGGAACTTGTAATCGCCCCGTGGATCGCCGGGGACATCTTTGACGATCATTCCAAGGCTCAGAGTCCCGTTTGTGGCATTGTAAGAACCGCCCCCGCTTTTGAGGCTGGGACCCAAGCTGGTGTTGTATCCGACCAGGTTTGGAGCGTTCTGAATCAGGCTCGCGGTCACAGTGAGATCCGTGTATCCGCCGTGCGGTTCCCAGTGGATGGTTTTCTTGGCGTATTTTTCCAGCGGGTTCTTACTGTCTTCCAGTTTTTCCTGAAAGATGTCGATCGGCCAGATGCTCAGATAAGCCATGGGAGTGGTGAGAGGAACGTGCTGCTGCGGCCTGTGGGAATGCGCATGGAACGTGTTGTTGTCCATGCGATACATCATCATGGCAGTCAACAGCGCCCGATGGTCCGCTTCCATGCGTGAAACCTGGGCGCGAATCCGGGCATTCATAAAATTCGGAACCGCAATCGCGGCCAGAATGCCGATAATCGCAACCACAATCAGCAATTCAATCAGCGTAAACGCCGCTTTCCATCTTATTTTTTGCATCGGAATCTCCATTTTATCTCTATTGTGATCCTCGCGGTGGAGTGGGATTCGGTGTTGTCTGCCTGGATTGAATCTCCGACCACAATACTCGTGTCTGCCGGTCGTGAGGATCGTATTTTAACGATTGTTCCACCGCCTTCCGAGCTTCCTCATGCCGCCCCGATTCCAAAAGAAGTTGCGCCAGATCACGCCAGGCCATGGCCGCTTTTGGAGCGGCATCCCGTTTTCCGCCTATATGTTCCACCGCGCGAGACATCCACTGAATCGCCTCCTCAAGATTCCCGCGCTCTTTGTATAAAGCGGCCAGATTGTAGAGCGCAATCCCGTAATCCGGCACAATCCGCAGGGCTTCCCTGTAGTGAAATTCCGCCGCATCGAGCTCGCCCTTTTTGTGATAGAGACTTCCCAGGTTTATATGAGCCTCTGCATAGTCCGGTTTCAGCTCCAGAGCCGTTTTCCATTCCTGTTCGGCCCGGTCCCAAAGGTCTTTGTCGGAATAGGCATTTCCCAAGTTGAAATGCACCTTCGCGTTAGCAGGCTCGTACCGGACAGCAGAACTCCAGAGAGAAATCTCATTTCTCCAATCCCAATTCCGGTTCACCGTCGCGAATGTGAATCCCGCGACAAGCAGGGATACAGCGATGGCCACAATCCTGCGTGGAGTTTCCTCCAGGCGATACATAAGATGTAATATCCAGTCGGACAGGAACAGGCAGAATCCCACACAGGGAATGTACATATAGCGATCCGCAAGCAAGTATGTCGCCGGAATGATACCGGAAGTCGGCAGCCAGGCGATGAGTATCCAGGCCAGGCCGATTGTCCGCACGGGATAGCGTCGAAATCGCCACAAAAGGGCCACGACCGCAAGAAAAACAATAAAACCTGCCATCCAGCGAAGATCACCCCACGAAACAACCGGCGCAAACGTCCGTTCGATCGTCAGCGGATACGGGATCAACAACAGTCGCACGGCCGCTCCCCACACGGCGCATCCGGTCAAAAATGGATGCGTCAAGTCCGCATGACGGGCCGAGGGATCGTAATAGGTCCCTCGCTGCAAGGCCTCCTTCACGGTTTCTAGGACGCGGAGCGAACCCACGGAAAGCGCCAGCGTAACAACCAGAAGCACGCCCAGAAGCACCGCGACCCGCTTCTGCGACAGGGTCCGGCGGCCTCCGAGGACACAAGCAATCATTCCAACCTGCAACGGAAACGTCACCGCTACCTGCTTGGAAAACAGCGCCAGGAAAAGAGCCAGGACTGTTGCCACGGCATACCCATGGAACCACACACCGGCCCGCAGAAACCGCAGAAACGACCACACTCCAAAGAGTTCAAAAAACAGGCACAACAGGTCTTTCCGCCCGGAAATCCATGCCACGGCCTCCGTATTGATCGGATGGACGGCAAACAACAAGGGCGCCAGACACGCCTGCCATTGTTCCACACCCAATTCTCGAAGAATCCGCCAGATCAAAAGGACATTGACAATATGCCAGAATAAACTCTGCAAATGGTATCCGAACGGGCGGGTTCCCCAAATCCGATGATCCAGCCAGTAGGTGAACTCCCGAACCGGCCGGTCCCAAGCTAAAACCTCCCGCCATCCGACCAGCCCGTTGAGAAAAGGATTTTCCAACACGGTCAGCGTAACGTCATCATAGACAAAATCGCCGTTCAGGCTGTTCGCGTAAGCCGCAACACAGGCCAGGGTCAGCAGAAGGATGGGGAGAGAGCGATTCTCATTCATGATGTTTGAGAATTCCTGGTGGGATGACCCGCACACGGGCTTGAAGCCTACCCTGCTTCTCAACCCACCCTGCACCTGAGATTCCGCACATTTGTCGGAATGACAATGGGCCTGTTATTTCGAACGGAGGGAGAAATCCCGCCGAGAGTTCATGGTCTTTGCGCTTTTTCGTGCTTTCGTGATTCACTTGATTTTCCGCCGTTTCCCCTCACCCCGATCGCGGCTCTCCGCGCAATCCAAGATACTCCAGCAGCAAGCCGCCTGTCACCACCTCCAGCGCGGGATCTTCCGTGAGTGAAATCCGCAGCGTGTCTCCAATCCCTTCCCTCAACAACACACCGATTCCGGCCCATGAATTGATTACTGCCGCACGCCCGAATCCCGCCTCGGTCACGCCCAGGTGCAGCGGATAGGCGCACTGTTTCGCCATCCGGCGGTACGCCTCGATGGTCAGCTTCGCCGAATTGGCTTTGAGTGAGACAACCAGGTTCCGGCATCCTTCATTCTCCAGAATCTCAACGGACCGCCTTGCGCTTTCCGCCAATGCCACCGCTGAATGCGGACCGTGTTGCTCCAGAAGATCTTTCTGTAAAGACCCTGCATTTACGCCGACACGAATCGGGATTTTTCGCCGAATGGATTCCTGTGCGATTTCGCGAATAAGGCCCGGATCGCCGATATTGCCGGGATTGATCCGCAATTTGTGGCAACCTTTCTCCATCGCCGCCAGCGCCAACGACGCATGAAAATGAATATCCGCCACCACGGGTAATGGAGATCCCGCGACAATTTCCCCGAATGGCTCCACGGAGTCCCGGTCCGGAACACTGACGCGGGTGATGTCGCAGCGAAAAGGGCCACAGCGAAGCGCATCTTCCCAGAGGTTCAATTCTTTCAAAACGAGAATCTCGCGTTCGCCGAGGTCCCGTGGATTCACACAGGCGGTGCGCCGAATCTCATTAAGCACTTTCGCCGGATTCGTCGTCGGCTGCTTGACCATGGTTTGCACACGGATGGGAGCCTGGCCGCCAAGGGTTACATCCCGAATACATACGGATCGTGTCGGTTTGCTCGTTTCACAGGTCAGGATCATGGCCGCCGTTCTTTCTCGATTCGTTCGATCTCTTCTGCCCGTTTCAAGCAGCGATCCGCTTCCTCACGGTTTCCGATCAGGTACAGGTATCTTGCCCGCTGACGAAGGTACAGGACTTTTTTCGGAAAGAGGTCGATGGCGGCCTGAATTTCCGCAAGCGCTTCCTCAACATGCCCTGTTTGAGAAAGCGCTTCGGCAAGATCGCCGTGAAAATAAGCCTGGTATGGATTCAACGTTACCGCTTTTTGAAGAAGAAACAATCCTTTTTCCCGCAAGCCCGGAATACCGGAGCCAAAGAGAATCTGGCCGTATTGGTTGCAGATCGCCGCATCCTGCGGCGTCCATCGCAAAGCCGTCTCGAAGTATCGGACCGCCGGCTGCTTTACGGTAAGCGCATCGAGTGCGCGTTGATGATTGCTTTTGCCCATATACGGACAGAAAATCAGAATCCACCACAGGAATAGCGAGATTACGATACCGGGGACGAGAAGAATCAAGCGGAGTGAGGGGATCCGCTCGAACCGTTGCCCTGTGCAAAGTCCCTGCAAAACAAAGAACAGGAACAAAAATTCCGCGATTTCGTTATGAAAATCCATACTGGACAACACTAGAAAAGAAACAAACGAGCCGAATCCCACAACGGATCGAATCCCCGCTCCCCGGCCTTTCCATCGCAATCCCGTGACAGAGAACCACACCATGGCCAGCAGCCCAATAAAACCGCTTTCGGATGCGGCCCCCAGAAAGAGATTATGCGGGTAAAGCGATTCGAGTTCCCCCGGCCGAACATACCGGCACGCGAGAAATCGAAACGATTCCAGTCCGGTTCCGTCGGGGAAATGATCCGCGATCAGCTGCAACGCATGGCGGAAAAAATGAACCCGCGCCAGGATGGTACTTGTTACAAATAACCGTCCTCCGAACGCGGTTCCGCCCCAGAGCGCCAAAGCGGGAATTCCCACGACAAACGCAGCGCCGCCGATCCACAGCAGTCTTCGCCGCCACGCCTGGAGTCTCCCGCCCAGTCGCCACACCAACAGAATCGCCACGGAAATCAGAAGGACAAGCAGCCCGCTGCGCGAATACGTCCGATAGATGCAGAGCGCCTGAATCACCATCGCCCCTCCGAGCGCGATGCGCTGCCAACGCTCGCGACAATCCGGCCACAACAACACAGCCGCCCACAAGGCCAGAATCAAGTACCCCGCCAAATGGTTGGGATTACCGAACCGGCCGAGCGCGCGACCTGCCTCCAGCGTTTGAATCAGATCGCGTTGCATCACGGGATCGTAGGACAATTCGTTCCGCAGGGATTCGAGAAGATCCGCATAGCCGGCGGACTGGTGCGACACCGCCTCCATGGACAAAAGAACCCCTCCGGTAATCACTCCAATAATCAATACTCGCCGACAACGTTCGTCGCCTGCCTGAGCCGCCGTAAGGATATACACCATTGCGCCCAGCAGAAGACGCACGAATTTCTCCTGGGACTGATAAGGATAGATGGAGTGAAATACATAAATCAGCGCGGTTACAAGGACGGCACAAAGCGGATAAAACAACGCGAGACCCGAAAGTCGCCGCCAGGAAATCCCCGGAGAGATGCAAATCAGCAAAAACAAAAGGGGAATCAGGGAACCGTAAAAAAACCAGGAGGCCGGATGCGACATCTGCGGATAAAGCGGTAAGGCCGCCAGAGAGAAGGCAAACAGATACGAGACGAACCTTCGATCGATCATTTCAAGCAACAATCCGTTTCGGCTCTCCGATTGTAGTCATTCTGCCGTAGAGATTGAACCGTCATGCGGATATTCGTATTTTGGAAGGGTTCTCTTGATCGGTTTTCCATTCGTAAAGAAGAAACAATAGAACGGCGGTAATGGAAAGGACCAACGGCCAAAGCGCGAGGGGCGATTGGAGATACAGCGCCGCAACAACCGCCGAAACCCAATAACGTGAGAAAGACAATCGGTCTTCAAACAATTGCAGCCCCCGACAGACCAACGGCAGGATGACCGGAAAAGCGTAAAAAAGCAGTCGGTGGACATCGACTGCGACCGTCATGGGTAATAAAACAAAGACGAGATGGAGCGCAATTATTACAAGATCCCGCAGGCCCAAACCCATTATCCCCAGAACCGCCCAGGGCAGCAGCTGTCCGAACAACCATCGCAGAATCTCTTGATCGAGAAGAATGGCAAAGCCACGCTCCCGATAGAACCGAAGGGTCTCCCGTATGTTGTCGGCCATGATGGAGGAATGAGTGTAGCCGATTCCGACATCCACAATCCGGGGCCAGTAGAATTCGATCAGGAATGACGCAATTACGGCGGGGGCTATGCAGGCCACAAACAGAAGTAACCGTTTGACTCGAAACGGATATTCTACAAATGCAACCGCTGCAACGGGAATCAGAAAAAGAGTCTGCTCGCGGTTCACAGTCCCCAGGAGCAATGCGGCCCCAGTCAATGCGTCGAGCCGGTGCCTCAGTCCGAAAAAGAACAGGATGTACGCCAGGAATGCCATGGGATCGACAAACCAATAATTAGCGAAACAGAACTTCAGAGTCTGTGAACAGTAGAACAGGATTAAACCGATTCCGCTCAGACGTTGGGATACTCCCCAACTTCTCAGCAGGAAAAACAAGGCCGCGCCGCACAAATACAAAGCGCCTGTCGTAACGATTCGAAAACCCGTGTCGATGTCGAACGGGAGAAGAAACACAAGGAATGGAGTAAATAACCGTCTTCCGTACGGATAGATTTTTAACGTGAGCGGAGAAAAAGCCATTGCCCGGTACACCGAGACAGGACACCGGTCGGAGGGCGGGACCAGTCTCCAGAGAACAACCATGCACATTGCCGCAAGGCCCAACGCCAGGAGGACATCGGACCGGTCGAATACCGGCAATCGCTTCCTGTCAGTGGAAATCTTTGCGGACAAAATAGGCGCTCCGGGTGTAATCGTAAAAATAAACGGAATGAAT
>JAKPRU010000195.1 GCA_029557025.1 Candidatus Omnitrophota bacterium
ACCCTCTTCTGCAGAACGATTCACTAACCCCCTGGCGTTCGCGTCTCTATACCGCTGAAGAGTTCTACGAATTGAAGCGCTGGGCGGACCGGATAAATGCTTTACGCTAAGCGAGACCAAGGGAGATTTCTAGTTATGGAAAAATTCTGAGTATGGTATTCTATAAGAAGAGGCATGTTCAAATGAATCCAACAACAGAAAAAATCGTATCCGAAGCCCTTGAATTGCCTCCTGTCCTGCGGGCTTTTGTCGCCGAGAGGCTTCTGGAGAGTCTTGATGCCGATCCGGATATGGCGCTATCACCCGAATGGAAAGAGGAAATTCGCAAGCGCTGTGAGGAGATTGACCGAGGTGTGGTGGAACTCCGTGACGCTGAGGCTGTCTTCGATAAAGGGTATAATGCTCTCTAATGAAGACGGTCCGGTTCCACTATCCTATTGTTGACCTTGATGTGCGAAGATGTCTTACCAAGACCTTTCCGTTCGGCATTCCCTTCAGAGGCTTGCCGGACCAGATTGTGATCACAGCCGTTATGCATTTGCACCGCTATCCAGATTATTGGAAAAGAAGATAAGACCTGAACAGCATCATCGAGGCGATGTTGCTGTCGGCAGGTTAAATTCGTCAAGACCCTCACGGCCTATCCAGCAACACGCCCTTCTTTGGAATCAGCCACAATCGTCGCATCTGATACGGCCGTTGGATTTCTGAATGTCTCTCCCAATACGCCTCACGAAGCAACTTCACACGGCGCGGCGCACGCTCCCATTCTTCCTCCGGCGCCACGATCGCCTTCGGCGGCGGCACCGGCGGACTGGGCTTGTTGTAACCACAGGAATCACAGAAGAATCGGTTTTCCATAACCCGCCCGCAACTGGGGCATTTGCATTTCCGAATCGCCGTGCACTTAATCCGATGTTTCCTCAGCCATTCCGCCACACGGCTCTCTTCGATAGCCAGCTTCTCCGCGATTTCCTCAATGGTCAATTTAGGGTTCTCTTTCAGGCATTCACGTGCCCGGTCAAGAAGCTCTCGGTCGATCTCGAAACAATCCTGACATCGCCCATCCTGATCCACCGGCTGGTAAATCCCGCAATCAACACAGTTCTTGAACCATGCCTCTCGAAATCGTGCGTTCACCAGCAATCGGCTCATCGGAATCCTATCCTTTAAGAGCATAACATAATGATACATAGTATTACTATCGACCGAATTCTTTGAATATATTATAGCACTTCGTTGATTTTGTATCAATCGTTGCTTACCAGAAATGGTAATTATTTTATATCCTGTGGCAATTATTCCCGATTCCAGAAAGGATTTTTGGCGTTGGGGGAGGTATCAATCTGAACGGATTGAATGGATGGTGAAATAAAGCCCTTTGAGAGCAAGATGCGGATCGTGAACATCAAACAGGCCATCTTCCGCCAGGAATTGGCTGTATCCGCCTGTTCCGATGCTCTTGTATTCCTCGCCCAATTCGTGTCGATAGGCGGCGATCATCCCCTGAACGAGGCATTTCGTTCCTTGATACAGCCCGATTTCCATTTGTTGAAGTGTTGTTTTTCCAAGGAGTTCCGATGTTTTTTTCCAGTGGTAGGGAGGCAGAAGCGCGGCCCGCCGGCTTAACGCCTCCTTGGCAATTCCGACCCCGGGGACAATACACCCTCCCAAGTACACCCCTTCCCCGGAAATGATCTCAAAAGTGATTGCAGTTCCAAGACTTACAACAATACATGGCGGACCATACAACCGGACCGCCGCCAGGGAATTGACCAGCCGATCCGTGCCCACTTGATCCGGCTGGTCCACCTGCATCGGCACCAACTCTCTCACACGCCACTTGGCACGTTTTACCTCAATTCGGCAACGTTCCTCGATGGTATCCCGCACAATGGAACGCAGACTCGGAACGACCGATGACATGATGCACTGATCCGGTGGTTCGGTTCGATCCAGGAAAGCGAGGATCTCATTCGAGATTTCCTCGCTTGAAGGGAAATCCTCCGCGATCGCCAGGTTTTC
>JAKPRU010000224.1 GCA_029557025.1 Candidatus Omnitrophota bacterium
AGAAAGGCAGCGTGCATCACATGCACGTTGAATAACAATCCAACCAATATGAAAGACACAAGGATTTTCCCCGAAAGAAAAAAGCCAGCGCGTAGATCACTCCCGGCAAGGCTACGTTCGCGTGTACGAATGCGGGGGATGGAACCCAATCGCCCAATGTGTGCAAGGGAAAAAGAAAGGCTGCGGCGGAGAGGAGAGCGGTATTTTTATTGTCGCTCAGCGTGAGACCCAAATAGTATAGGCTCTCAAAGAAAAGCCAGCGGAAAAAAATATGAAGAATCAGCAGAAGATATTTTAAAGGAACATAAAGCGATGCCCACGCCACCCAATCCCAGACCAAGACGAAATAATACGGAAAAGTTTCCGCAAGCAGGTCCCGGGGGATACAAGGACGGATTTAATTTCCACCAGATATAGGGAATCTGGATGGAATGATCGTGATACCCAAATATATATCCCTGAAAGCAGATAGAGGCAATGGCGAAAAAAAACAACAGGAAGCGGACGCTGAGTTTTTGAACAGGGACCATATCATTTTCCTCGATGTTCAAGCATGGGTCGAAGGTTCGCTGAACCGCTCAGGCCGGTAAGACGGATGTTTGCCCGCGAATTCACAGGGATCAATCTCCAAGCAAGTCTCCCGATTCTCACAGGCGGCATGGCCGGAAGCAAGAGGCATTCTGTCGCCGGATGCAATTATTTCCTTCTCGCAACGTATTCCCGGCAGCGCTGAAGGACGGCTCTCCATTCCTCATCGGACTGGCCATCGGTGTAGCCGAAATCGCGTTGGGCGATATCTTGAATTGCGAGGACAGCCTGTTCGCTTGTTGTGCGGTCATAAAGGCGTTCGACTTTCTTTGTAGGGGACGGAATAAGTGGCCTTCCCTGCCAGCGGCCACGTTCGTTCAGCTCCGCAATTCTCAGGAGTGTTTTCAGCATGGCTTCCTCGCGCACTAATCCGAACGCCTCTACAAGCCGGTCTCGCCGGACAAAGAACCGAAATCGTTCTTCCAGGCTTCGAAAGAAGGGGGCAGGTTCCTCCAGCTCCTTGCGGAACAGTTCCAGCGCGGTGATATACATTCCGTTATCGTGTTTCTTCAGTACAGCAAGAGCGGTTGCGATCGTTGTGGTCCAGCTGCTTCTTGCAGCCAGTTCCAACAGGGCACGAGAATCCTCACGTTGCCAGGTTTGGTCGATTATCAATGCGCAGACCCGCGAGGCAAACGGGTCCTCGGCGATAAAGCGCAGCGCAAATGTCCTCGCCTGGATGGGATCGAAAGCCAGGTACGAGAAAGCCGCATACTCACGCAGACTGGCCCGTGTTTCCATGCCCTGAAAGTCGGGGAACTCCGCATACACTCGTCCGGCGGGGCTGCCGATGATCTTCGGAAGTACCGGAGGAACTTCCTTTCCACCGGCATAGCCCAGGGCGAGGATCATCACGGCTGCCTGTTGCCGCCATCGAAACCGCTCGTTTTCAGGACGCTCGATATATCCTTCGAGCCAGAGGTTCGCCGCCGGGATCGCCAAGTCTTTCGTTGCCAGCATTTGGCGAATGAGTTCATCGCACGTTCCCTCGGTAAATTCGGTCGCCGGCGCAACGATTTTCGCCAGCAGATGAATGCCGGGATCGGTCAAAATCTCTCCGGTTGCATCGCTGGGAAGGAATCCCGAAGCAAACGAGTTCGCACAAAAAAGAGTGGAAATAATAACGGTATGGAAAACCATCACCTGCTGCCCCGCCGATGTTCAGGGATTTTTTATTTTGTCAATAAACCGACCAGTGGTCCACATTGACCGGAGCGGGACCCTGGGACCCGGCGAAAGTCACTGCCCCCAGCGGTTCACCCTGCGGACTGTAACTCTCCCGTCCGGCGGTTAATGCCGGAGAGCTGCTTTGGAGGTGCAGGTCCATCGTATCGGCTTTCACACCCCGTCCGGGTGGGGACACATACAGGGGATCTTCGCCGACATTGGTTGCATTGACATCCGGAAATCCGTCCAGCTCCAACCGTCCCAGACGGACTCCCGGTACCAGCCCCGGAGGAGACTCATTGAACGGGTCCCACCCCACAGATGCGCGAACCACAATCCACCCGCCATCCGCATTGATATCGTTTTCACCCGGCCCGGCGTACAAAATGGAATTGCGGACATGCACCTCCGCCCCGGTCTCCGCCTGGACCAGGTCGCCAAATCCCAGAAGAACATCACAATTCATCAGAATGGAAACCGATGGGTACAGGTCATCCGCAAAGAAAACGTTATCCGTGCACCAGCCGAAAACACAGAATTCGAAAAGCGCGTTTCCGCCCTCGTTCTGAACACATTCATCCAGGCATTTCAACGCCCAGACATTACGAAACACCAGGTTCGATGTCCGCTGTTCGATCAGGATGAGCGCATGAAGGGTATTGAGTATAGTAAGATTCTCCATTGTAATGTTGCCGCTTCCTGTACCGATTCGAATACCGGAATTGAAAGCGTAATTGCAGTCCAAAACAGTTGCATCCGGTCCGAATCCCGATCCCGCACCGCGAATCACAGTCCCGGAGGGAGGGTTAAACAAATTGGGAAATCCCGTGCCATCGGCTTTCGGCGTAAGGGAGTAATATCCCGGTTCGAAAAGGATCGTACTGCTCTTCTGAGTCACCGATTGCAGAACGGCAATCACATCATCCTGCGGAGTAATCCTGACTGTCTGTTGGGCGAATCCTGTGGATGCACAAATAGAGAGGAGCGCCGTCGTAATAAAGTAGAAAACGGTTGAGGGGATACGGAGCATGGTCATTGGCCTCCTCCCATCGAACCAGCGAAGGTGGGATTACCCTTTTCATCCTTACCTGCCGTAAGAGCAGGAGAACCGGCACGAAGGCGAAAATCAAGATTCCAAACGGGGACATCCGGGCCGACTCGTACATACAGCGGGTCTTGCCCGATACAATCGCGGGTATAGGTGAATCCGCGGAAATCCATTCCGCCCAACCCGTCGTGATCGTCAGCGGTCGGGTCGTAGAAAACGCAATTTCGCGCCTCAATCAGGCTTGCGCCATCGGCCTGGATGTTATCGGAGTGAAGGCCCGCGTGGAGAATGCAATTTCGCAGAAGGATCACGCTGGTGTCTTCGGGAGCCAGCATGTCATTATCGAAATCATAGAAATCGCACTGAATGAAAACCACCGTGCTTCCGTTTTCTATATCCGCGGCGTCGTCTCCACCTCGCGCGAAAACACAATTGCGAAACCGAACCATGGTGTCAAATCGGTCGGGATTGCTTTCCGACCAGACTCCCGCTGTCCCCGCCGTATTCATCCCGGAATCGCAGGCCAGCGCCCAGCAGTTTCGGCATTCGACATTTTGGATCCGGTCACCCAGCAGGAATCCCTGAATCCAGAATTGAGTCAGCGTGAATCCTTCGACGGTTACATTCGATGCCTCAATCAGAACACCGGTCTCCAGGAACCCGGCCTCTCCATCCAGGATGGTTGCGGTGTTCGGGTCCGTGCCGCAACCGGCGCCCCGCAGCGTAATCCCTGCCAGGTCCTGCGTGATACGGATCGCCTCGTGCTGGTACGGATTCGATGGAACCACGTCATACCGGCCCGGTGCGAAAACCACCGTCCCGCCCGCCCCGGCGGCGTTCAATGCAGACTGGAGGTCATCGCCGGGACTTACTTGAACGGTCTGCTGACCGTACACAGGTATCGCAAGAATCAAAACCAGGATGAACCAGAGCATTCATGTCCTCTCTTGGATCTTCAGGTGTCCGATTTTCAAAAGAACCGGATCAAATCATCACAGAATATCATAGAGGCGCGTGACATGTCAGAAGAATGCCGGGGGTGCAGCCTTTGCCCATTCTTATTGAGATCCTGATTGACACGACAGAAGGAATCTGTAAGATCGATCAAGCTGTAAGAATGTGGCGTACGGTGCATGTCGTACCGAGATCATACGGTCATTGGCGGTCAGATTACGGAAACGGTAGAATCATTTTTGGGAATAATCGAATCCCATGGAATACCGATATACGGACTATTTCGAGTCTAAGGTATTGCCGAATCTTCGAGTGGTCACGCTCCGGAACGAACGGACGATTCACAACGCGTTCCCGGACAGGAGATTCAAACCATGAGAATCGAGTACTATGCAAAGACCGACAGCCTGTATATCGACTTGGCGGACCGCCCCAGTGCGGATTCCAAAGAAATCGGAGACGGAATCGTTTTGGATGTTGACGCGGAGGGCAGACCTGTCGGGTTGGATATTGACCAGGCTTCAAAGCACCTTGATCTGCGGCAGCTGGATCTGAAGAGGGTTCCCTTCCCGGTCGAACATCTGGCGGTATAAGACGTTCTTAAAGGCCGGGCGAGCGAACTACGAAGGCACGAAACAGAGCACGAATAACACGAAGAAGAGACGAGGAAAATAACTCTCCTGGCCGCACAGCCGTGCGCCCCTACAAATCACGCACGGGGCACCAGCGGCAGGCGGATCTTCACGGTTGTTCCGGAATCCTCCCGGCTTTCAATTTCAATCTCCCCCCCGTGCCGACGGATGATGCCGGAGCATTGATAAAGCCCCAGTCCTGTGCCGCCTCGGTTTTTCTTTGTGGTAAAGAACGGATAGAAGATCCGTTGGCGCAGTTGTTCGGGGATGCCGCAACCGGTATCGCTGATTTCCAGGACAGCCGCTTGGGAAGATTCCGGGTTCGGCCCCTGCCATCCTCCCGTCCCAATCCCGCGCAGAGATTCCTGAGCGAGACGAATACGCAAGTCTTTCTTTTTTTGCCCTTCCATCGCATCGAGGGAATTGACAACAACATTATTGATGACTTGGCGCAGAAGGTCCGGTTGTACGCGAACCGGCAGCGCGGTTTCGGATCGCTCCATGAGAATGCGAACGCCTTTTTCCTCCGCCTTCTGTCGAAGGGCCTCCACGGCTTCCACAGCAAATTCATTGAGATCAACCGTTTCGAGGGCCAATTCGGGAGTCGGCTCAAGGAGCGCATGGATCACCTGCTCCAGTCCATCGATTCCCTCTTTGATCGCGGTGATGTATTTGTTTCGGGGATCGTCCGGCGGTGTCAGGCGTTCGAGAATCGAAAGATTATTGATTAGACCATAGATATTCAATTCCGTTTTGATGGCGTGAGCGGTCCCGGATATGACCTCGCCGATTGAAGCGAACCGTTCTGTCTGGCGCAATCGCTCGCGACTTTCCTTGAGTCCGGTACACATTTGGTTGAACGTCGCCGCCAGGTTGCCAAGTTCATCCCGGCTGGTGATCCGCACCACCTGATCGAGATCGCCTTGCCCAATGCGGCTTGCCGCGTCACTCATTCTCAGTACGGGGATCGCAATCCATCGGGCCGCGCCCACGGCAATAAGAATCACCACAAACCCGGTCGCCACCAGAACAATCCAGAGCTCCCGTGCCAGCCCTTCGGCAATCTGTTCTACAGCCCCGATTTGCGCACCAAGCGTCACCCCGCCAAACACGCCGTGTTCTTTATACGCTCCCATGTCGAAATGAATCGGCGCATAAGCACGGGTGCGCAAGACCGGTTTCACTTGGTCGTACCCGAAATTGCTGATCACCGTCAGCCCTGCGCGTTGCGACAGGATGTCCTCCATGATTTTGTTGTAAAGCGGATCGCGCCACTGCGCCATGACATACAGGTTGAGCGGCGTGCGCCCGATCTTCTCCATTTCCTTTGAGGTCACTCCCGGATGATACGGAGGAACCGGTGTGCCGTCCGGATACAAGCCCCGAATGTCCCAGTATTTCGGATGACAGATAATCCACCCTTCATCATCAAACATGTACGCATAATTCCCGCTTGTGTAATTTGGAAAAACAACCGAATTCTCGGAAAGCGGGTCGATATGCTGGGTGAATTCCATCAGGTGGCGGTGATCCATCGACAGCATGACCATCCCCAGTAGCCCTCCATCCGTACCGTAGATCGGCTTGGCAAATCGAATTACCCCCTGGTAGATCTTCCCCTCCACAGCCGCCTCCACTTTCTCGGCCTTCCCGAGTTGCTCTTCCTTGGTTACATGCCAACCGGTGAGATGAGACACATAAATCTCGCCGGGCGGCAGGCTGATTGTCCGTTGAAAATAATCTTCCGACTTGTAGGTGGTATTGGCGGGGATGGAAACATCGCGGAGTTCCTCATCGGGAACGATTTTTTCATCACGAATCAGAATCTGTTCTTTACCGGTCGGACCGATAAAGGCAATTTCTTTGTAAAGCGGGATTCTCTCGCGAATCTCGATGATATTGTCGTTTGTTCCGCCACGCCTCCAGATCCGGCGGCGGTGAGTCCGACAGAACTCCAGGTACGATTGCGCATTCCGGGGAACACTGGAGACGATTTCCAGATCATCCGCGCAAGCGTATAAGGAATTGGAGACTCGGTTTGCGGTATCCACCGTGCGGAATAAAAGGATTTTTCGGGATTCTTCCAGGATCGTTTTCTCGCTTGCGCGAATGGTTCGGATTCCGAAAACCAACAGCGGAATGAGCGCAACAAGAAGAAAGTAGAGCAAAAGCTTGCGGAAAATGCCGAATCGCCCCGGAGGAAGGGTCTTAAATGCGGCCAATCCCGGAAGCAAAGGTCCCTGCTTGTTGTCGGATCGGGAAGATTCATTCCCCCGAATTCGCGCCGGGAAAGATTTGGAGTCTGTATCCGCAGGATGGTTCATTTGATAGTAAGTTCCCCGGTTGACAGCGCGGGGACCGCGAATTGGATGAGGCTCAGCCGCTGCGCAATCCGGGCGGGGAAGACGCACCGGTTCTTGAATTCAAGGCGGCGGCGATATCGTCCGCACTCAGGATCTCGCTTTCGGAGAACAGCACGGCTCTTTTGATGGTGGCCTTTAATCCGGGGATGTTCTCCGGCCAGGATTCTTCGCGCAGCAACCGAATGGCCTCCGGTGAGAAATCCCGGCAGTCTTTCCCGATCTCTTCCGCGAAATCGTTCAGAAACCGTCGGGCAAGCACTTCAATGTCGCGCCCGCGTTCCCGCAACGGCGGCAGATGGATTTTCAACACTCCGAGGTGTGTAAGAAGTTCCTGATGGAAACGCCCGGCGGCCACCTCCCGCGCAAGATCGGCGCTGGTAGAGCAAATCAACCGGACATCGGCTTTCCGCGGCTGGACCTCCCCCACACGGGTGTAAGTCCCATCGGTCAGAATACGCAGCAGCATAACCTGTACGGCTGGACCGATTTTTTCCACTTCATCCAAAAACACCGTCCCCCCGTCCGCCACAGCAATCACGCCGGGAAACTCGCCATGTTTGCCGGCATGCTCCGCCGCCCCGAACAGCTCCCGGTTCAACACCTCCTCGCTCATGGCTCCGCATTTCACCGGCACGTAAGCATGAGAGGCACGTTCCGGGTCGTTTGCATGAAGGGTTTTCGCCATGAACTCCTTGCCGGTTCCCGGCTCACCGTAGAAAAGTACGGGCGTTCCGGGCGACTGAATGGCTTTTTTCAGAACGGCCACCGCCTCCTTCATTGCCGGGCACTGAGCGGTGATGTCACCGAAAACACCCTCCGGGGCCGAACCTGACTGCGCCTCCTCTTTTTCGATCTCCTTGATCGCACGCGATACCGCTGACCGAAGGTCATCCGGAAAAGTCCGCGACATCACCAGGTAATCAAATGCACCCGACCGGATTGCCTCCACGGCCACAGGTGCGGTCGCTGCGTGAACTGTAATCAGGATTGTCCGGGTGTTCGGGTATCTTTCACGAATATGTTTGAGAAGAATCAACCCATCATTCTCCTCCGGCATCCGCAGATCGGTGATCACCACATCAAAGGTTTCTTTTTCAAGCACTTCGATGCTCTGTTTCAGATTCGCCGCCCGGCCGATCTCATACCCCTCCGTCTCCAAAACATTGCAGATGGAATCCCGCTGATATTCCTTGTCATCCACAACCAGAATCCGCCGTTTCTTTCGGGAAGTCTGCCAATCCGATCCCCCGGCCTCTTTTTCGCCCTGACCGGTCAAGAGCCACTCAATGGACACCCCGGTACAGGCGGCCACATTCAACAGGAAATCGATCGGCGGAGTACGCCCGTTTTCATAATTGTGAAGGGTGGATACTCCAACCCCTAAAAACCGGGCAAAAGCGGCTGTGGTTCGGTCACCTTTCAATTCCTTCAAACGATCGGGAATTGTGGCAACTTGACTTTCAATTATATTTGTCGAAATATCGGACATTTTTTGCCTGTGCCTATTGACATGGTACATGTTTGTGAATATACTATAGTCAGATCGTTCACAAATGTATCCAGAGATCGCCATCAAAAAGGTCAGAAGGTTCTTCTTTCATAATTGTAGATGATAAAATCAATTGAGTCAAGTCATTCGTGAAAGGATTTTTGGCCATGTTCGTGAATCGGATCGAGTCTTTTTTGACATCCTGGACCGGCCCGCAGCCGCTGAAATACTTCAGGTATGGTGGCATCGTTTGTGCGGTCCTCCTTTCCGGCTCTCCCATTATGGCACAGCAGACGTTGATTTTTCAGGACTTAGATACAGTGATTCTCGATGGCGCGGATGCAGGAGTGGATTCCTATTCCCCGGCTGTTGCGGTAAACGGGCTTGATGAAGCCGCCGTGGTGTGGAGCGATGACGAGTCCGGGCCGATTGACACCCTGACCTGCATTTTTTCCAGGGGACTTGAGAGCCTGACAGATGTTGTATATGTCAATGATCTTTACCAAGATACAAACACGAAAGACCCCCGCGTTGCTGCGGGGAAAAACAACGCTTTCTTTTTTGTCTGGGCGGATAACCGCAGCCTTGAAGGGCTTTATGATGTTTATTTCTCTGGAATCAACGATCAGGCAATAAATCTGTTCAATAAGAATATTCTTGTAAATAAAACATACGAAAACACAAATGTGGAAATTCCTGACATTACGTCGTTGGGCAATGGTATTGTTGCCATCTGTTGGATGGATGACCGTCATCAACTTAAAGATATATATGCACGGCGGTTTAAGGAGGATGGAACGCCGGTTGACAGCCGAGATTTCATCGTCAATCCGGCCTATGTGGATACGAACGTGAGTCACCCACGGGTTGCCGGGGATTTGCAGGGAAATGCGGTGATTGTCTGGTCGGATGACCGTCTTGTAATTCCCGGACAAACAACGGACTATCGGAACGATATTTTCGCTCGTGTCCTTCCCCGCTCTGCCGTGTCCAACGCCCAGGGTGGATGGCCCGGTCCGCAACATGAAATCATGGTGAGCAACAGCGATAATGGCAGCGATGATGCTGTCGATCCCGATATTGATGGGAATAATCACGGATTATACCTGGTGGCGTGGGTGAATCGGACTGCAAACAAGAACGATTCCCACATTTACGCCGCGGCAATTACAGCATCCGGCGAACGGCTCACGGATGAGTTTCAAGTCGATCTCGCGCCCAGCCCCGCCGTGGTGGCAGATCCTGCGGTGACGTTCTGGGATACGATATATTTTTGATCACATGGTATGACGGGCGGGAAGGCGGCATATTTGCCGGACAGATGTACGATGCAGCGTCGGGCCTTTATATCGGGCCGGAGTTCATCGTGACCGACCTTGTCGCCCAGGGGGACCGACCGGCAGGCGCAATGTTCAGCGACCGGGCTTTTACGACCGTGT
>JAKPRU010000239.1 GCA_029557025.1 Candidatus Omnitrophota bacterium
AAGCACGACCAACATATTTTCATCATTGGGGATCCCGGGACTGGCAAAGAATTGGTCGCCCGAGCGATTCACCATCTAAGTGATCGCAAGAACAAACGGTTCGAGACGTGCAATTGCGCGACAATTCCGCCAAACCTTGCAGAAAATGAGCTGTTCGGGCACGAGAAAGGTGCATACTCTGATGCGGCAACTCAGTCGGAAGGTCTGTTCCAGATAGCGAACGAAGGCACGCTCTTCCTGGACGAACTTCATCACATGAGCGCGGATGTTCAAGCGAAACTCCTTCGTGTCATCGAATACGGAGAAGTCCGCCGCGTTGGATCCACCCAGTCAGAAAAGGTTGATGTCCGGGTGCTTTGTGCCTCAAATCTACAGCCGAATATATTGCGAGATAAGATCCGGCCAGACCTTTTAAGTCGAATGGTTTTAAAACTGGCGATCCACCTTCCCCCCTTGAGAGATCGTGGATTTGACACGATGATCGCCGCCCTGGAGTTCGCCGATAAGGAGAAAATCCGATTTGAGGTTGACGGTCTGGCTTTATTTGGGCGATTACCTGGGGAATGTAATTTTCGCATGGTGCGAGAGAATGTTTTGTGTTTGAAACAGAACATTTTATTTGACAAAGAGGAACTTCTCCCTATCCGAGCGGCTGACGTTGCAAAGATGATGGACGAGTCCCCCGAAACCATCCCGCTTCCCACTCCCGCCGATGCAGTGGCGGCGTGGACTTTGCTGTCAGACAAATCAGACGATGCCCCGAAACGGCGCGGTCGAAAGAAGAGCCTCACACCCGAAGTAATACAGCAGAGGCAAGATGCGATTGATAAGCATGGCGGCAATTATTGTGAAGCCGCGAGGGAATTGGGCATTTCTGATTCGTCTCTTCTTCAGTCAAATCCACGAAACAAACGGTAATCCATATCACCACTCCCGTGATTCGAGCTTAATTCCCCTGTGATTCGAGCTTAATTCCCCGACGATTCTAACCCTTGACATTTTAAGGCGTTATCCACTCCTTGTGAGTTGGTATAACCTTTGCAGATATGTCCTTCAACAAAGAAATTCTTCTCGAAGAGGGGTAAACAATCATGGCTAATCGACTGTGGCTAAACGTCGAGGAAGTGGCGGAGATCCTCGGGATCTCCATTCCTACTATCCGCCGGTTCTGTGCCGAGGGCCGTATCTCTCCGGAGTGTGGGCGGAAGTTTGGACATCTTTGGCGGTTCAAAAAGCACGTCATCGAGAATCAGGGCTTGATTTTTCACGGGGATGCTCAATGACTAATTCGGTGGGTGATCTCATTCTGGCCGACGAAAGTGCGGGCTGGTGCAAAAGACCACACTCATTCACGACGAGCGGATTTCTTGCCGAAATCGTGAAACAATGCGGTCCAGCCGGTCGGATAGTTTGGGACGAGATCGACCGACGATCTCGTGGATATGGCCGAGACACCTGTAGTGCTTCACACACGAACATTGCTACCACGACGGGCCTCTCTGAGAGAGGGGTTCGGAAAGCGCTCGTCTCACTCCGAAAAGCTGGATTCCTGGCGGTCGAAGCCGAAGCGACGGGTAGAACAAAAACCTATCGTGCAATCGTTCGCCACCCCGGAACAGAGTGCCACCCCGGAACAGAGTGCCAGGGAACCCCGGAACAGAGTGCCGACCCCCCCGGAACAGAGTACCGGGGTACCCCGGAACAGAGTGCCGACCATATAAGAATTAAAGAAGTATTTAAGAATTCTGAAGAAGTAGCCGAGCCTCCCTCGGAGTCTCTTCCCGACGCAGCTTCCGGATTTTCTTTTGTCTTGAAGTCGGGGAGTCTGTGGATTCTACCGCTGGCGAAGCTGAACGAGTACCGGAGCACTTTCATTAACGTGGACGTCGAGAACGAGTTGCGAAAGTCCGGGCAGTGGCTTCGGGACAATCGGGGCCGCCGGAAGACCGCACGGGGGATGCCCCGGTTTCTGTCGGGCTG
>JAKPRU010000268.1 GCA_029557025.1 Candidatus Omnitrophota bacterium
GACACATTCTCCGAAACCGCTTGGCGGAATCCGTAAACGGCGGAAAGAACCTCCATCAGCGCATTCACCTGTCCCGGAGTCAGGTGGACTCCCGCCATGTCACCCGTCGGATTCTCCCGGATATTGAACTGCTTCGCATTCTGCTCGGTCGGTTCCAGCAGGAATTCCCGTAACTCGTCCTCTCTGCGGCTCGCTACGGCTTCCAAACCTCCGCCGGGATTCGGCTGCCCCTCCCCGTTCATCGAATGACAGACCAGGCACCCCATCATCGACACACGCTGTTCCATCGGCATGGACCCCAAGTCCAGGAAAACCTGTGCCTGCCTGTGCGCCGCGAATGTCACCAGGGACAGCAGCGGAAACACCCCTGCGAGAATAAAAAGCGGCACGGAAAACGGTCGAAGACGGTCCTTCAGTTTCCGAAACACAACTACGCAAATCCCCGCTCCACCCACCAATACCATGAACCAGACCAATTTATCGAACCAGCCGGGAAACGGTACATAATGCGGAGTCGGATGCAAAAATAAAAATATCCAGGAAAGAGCCAGAAAGATCGCGCCTGCGCGAAGCGAGGCAAAACGGTCCTCCAGTGAGAGTACCCCCACCGCAAGGCCGCTGCCGACAATCAATCCCAGCGATCCCATCGCAAATCTCTCGGCAGCGTCCCCGGCCATCAGCCTGGCCCAGTAAACCGTCTCGTTTTGACGAAAATGGAGCAATACAAACCAACAGCAGGCCAGGGTTAACGGACCCATGATCGAAGCGATCAGCGCGCCGATCTCTTTCCAGAGCGGCTTTTTCGCAAGTCCGCCTGCAAGAATAATCAGCCCGCCCAGAGCAAACAAAATCAGCCCGGTCTCTATAAGCCAAATCATAAGGATATTCCTCCTGCGGACTTCCAGCGGGTTCCAAACCCGCCTCCGCGGTCAGGGTAGTTTCGGTTCTTTCACAACCGGATATTCGCCGGAAAGCGCTTTCATAAACTCCACAAGTCGATCGATCTCATCCGGTGTCAATTTCGGCATGGCGCGGAAAATCGGAAACAGGTTGGGATTATCCCGCCCGCCGGCGGCCATGAACCGAACCGCATCGTCCAGGTTCTCGACACTGCCGTCATGGAAATACGGCGCGGTGTTGGCGATTTCCCGAAGCGCCGGGGCACGAAATGCGCCCTTGTCCGACTCAAGACCGGTCACTTTCATGCGTCCCAAATCCGGCTCTTTCTTGTCCATGCCCACACCGGCATTGTAGAAACTCGCCCCGGTAAACAGCGGAGGTGTATGGCAGGTGATGCACAGCGCTTTCCCTTTGAACAGTTCGTATCCAGCTTTCGCCTTCGGGCTGAGCGCGTTACTGTCACCATTTACGAATTTGTCATAAGGAGAGTTTCCGGACAGGATGGTTCGCTCGAATGCCGCAATGGCCTTTGTGATAGTGTCTTTGCTTGCGGGTGCGCCGAAAACCTGCTGAAACCGCTTCTGGTACTCGGGAATCGTATTTAAATCGGCAGCCACATCGGCCATCTTCGCTCCCATTTCAATGGGATTCTCCACCGGGCCGCCCGCCTGGTGCTCCAGATCGGGTTCACGCCCGTCCCAGAACATCGTGCTCATGTACGCGGTGTTGATTACAGTCGGCGCATTCCGGTTTCCCTTTTGACCGTCAATCCCTTCAGAAACCGGCTTTGGTTCGGCATAAGCGTAGTCCGGCATATGACAAGTGGCGCAGGAAATATCCTTTTTCTTACTGAGGCGCTTCTCGAAATAAAGCATCTTGCCCAGCTCGACTTTCTCAACCGTCATCGGATTGTCCCCCGGAATCGGCACCGGACGAAGCCCCAGCGGAACCTGGATCTCATAGGGAGTTTGAGACTCCGCCGTCGAGATACCGACGAAAACCGCGAATAACACGCCCGCGACTATGACAAAAACCATTGCTAAGGGAAAACCGTGGAGTTTCCGATTCATTCTGTTGCACCTCCGTAAAAGATTCAAAAGAATGAGCGATTCTATCGAGTTCTCCCGAAAAAGTCACTATCCGCCATCTGTCAATATCGCCGGATACGCTGTCCCGGATCAAGGCATGGATACTATTCCGGCTGCTATTCTGATTCAATGGTGTCCTGTAACTGAACGGCTCCACAGAAATTCCAGGACATCGCATTGTCAAAAACGCCCTCCTTGTCTACTCCTTGTGAGAAAGGCGCCATTTTCAGAGAGGTTTGAGGTAAGGATTCTTATGGCCCAACAGGATTTCCTCATGTCGGAAGACCGAAACATCTCCCCTGTCTCGGAACGAACGGGCGACCCCCACACAGATGTAGTCCTCCGCGTAACCTGGGTCGGCCTGGTGATTAACACAGTCCTGTTCGCATTCAAATTATTCGCAGGGATCATCGGTCGCAGCCAGGTAGTGGTGGCAGACGCCATTCACAGCCTGTCCGACAGCAGCACAGATGTGGCCATCGTGATCGGTGTTCGCTACTGGTCGCAGCCTCCCGATGAGAATCACCCGCACGGTCACCGGCGGATCGAGACGGTCATTACGGTGTTCATTTCACTTGCGTTGGGTGCTGTCGGGGTCGGGCTGATCTATAACGGTTTGATGACTTTGCATGAGCATCACGAGGAACCACCCGGCTGGATTGCCTTCATTGCAGCCGTAATCTCGATCATCACAAAGGAAATCCTGTACCACTGGACCATCTCGGTGGGGCGTCGCATTCGATCCCAGGCGATGATCGCCAATGCCTGGCATCATCGTTCGGATGCCTTCAGCTCCGTTCCCGCCGCCTTGGCTGTGGCCGGCGCAGCCATCCATCCCTCCTGGTCCTTTCTGGATCATGTGGGCGCCGTGGTGGTCTCGCTGTTTATTCTTCAGGCCGCCTGGAAATTAGGCTGGCCTGCATTGCAGCAGCTGATCGATTTGGGAGCCTCCCAGGTGGACTGCGAACAAATTCGCGCCATCGCTCTCGCCACAGAAAACGTTATTGCCGTTCATGCCATTCGGACTCGCCATATCGGTTCCGGCCTTCAGGTCGATCTTCACGTCCTCGTGGATGGCGCGATGACTGTCCGACAAGGACATAACATCTCCCGCGAGGTGAAACGTCGCCTGCTGGAAATGGGACCGGATATCGCGGATGTTGTGGTTCACCTGGAACCTTACGAGGAATCCCAGAAAGATCGCCGGTGATTCTTGCCTTAACACGGATGCGCCATGGTGCTATGTTCTCTAAATGGCGATGTTGTGTAGTCAGCGAACTATACGGTGTCGCCGGAATGGGATGTCGTGCCTTGCACAGCCCGAAAAAATCACCCTGCAGAAAGAGGTTGTCTTATGTCCGTTATCGGTATCATTCCGTCTCGCTATGGTTCCACTCGCCTTCCCGGAAAGCCCCTGGCCCTGATTGCAGGTAAAAGCCTGATCCGGCGTGTCTGCGAACAGGCCCGGAAATGCAAAACACTGGACATGGTTTGCGTGGCCACTGATGACCAGCGAATCGTGGACGAGGTGAAACAGATCGGGGGTCACGCCGTCATGACCTCGCCCAACCACCCCTCCGGAACCGACCGAATCGCCGAAACTGTCACCATTCTCGAAAGAGACGGTATTACTCCCCCGGAAATTGTGGTGAATATCCAGGGTGATATGCCCTTTGTCCATCCCCGTATGATCGATGAACTGGTCGAACCCATGCTCGCGGACCCTTCCATCCCAATGGGAACCTCCGTGTACCGCATCATGCGCGAGGAGGACTATCACAACCCCGCCATCGTAAAAACCGTAATGGACCTCAAAGGCTTTGCCATGTACTTTTCACGGTCCTTAATCCCTTATCCCCGCATGAAAACCGGCATCCCGGTTTACGACCACCTTGGGATCTACGTTTACCGGCGAGACTTCCTCTTCACACTTGCCCAATTGAGTCCCACACCATTAGAGAAAGAAGAATCGCTCGAACAACTTCGTGTTCTGGAACACGGGTACAAGATCCGGGTAGTGAAAACAGCCTGTGTGGATGCCTCTTTCCTTGGCTTCGCTATCGATACTCCGGAGGACATCAAACACGCGGAGGAGATGCTGCAAGAACGCGGGATCAACGACCCGGAGTAGAGATCGGCAGAGCAGGATCGCGTCCCTGTTTGGTCTATGTCTCTCTTATCCCAACCCTCTCCCGGCGGGAGAGGGAGAAAAACTTTCGTTGATTGCAGGGGCAATTCACGAATGGCCCCTGCCGTCATTCCGGTGAAAGCCGGAATCCAGGCTATTATGTCGTCATGCGGCAAAATCCCAACGTCACTTGTACGATTCCCAGTCGGAAACCACCGATGGTTCCTGGTAAGGGCCTGTCTCGATGGGAGCATTCGGCAGCGCGGCGAATGAGGAATACTTGCCCATATTGGCGACGCGAGTAAATCCCTTCGATTCCAGAAAACTCGCGGCGCTTGCAGAGCGTGACCCG
>JAKPRU010000271.1 GCA_029557025.1 Candidatus Omnitrophota bacterium
CATCGAGGGATCCGGGCGAGATATCTACACCCAGTACAGTCGTTTCCGGCAATTTCCGCGCAAAACAAACGGAGGTATGACCCGTGCCGCAGCCTGCATCAAGGATCTTGCCCCCCCGTAAACGACAGCCGTGTCGTTTCAGAATTTCGATCAGTTTTTCAACCGTGTTTTCATGGAAATGCTCGGCGGTCCCATACCCCGGATACGGATGGGAGGAATACATTGCCTGTACCCGCCTGGTAATCTCATCCACGGTGGACTGATTCCCTATTCCATTCTCGCGGACCGTCCCTGTTCAGTTGCGCCTTCGGTCCGATATCGTTTCAGAAGGTTACGCACCCGGTTCGCCCATCGTACCAGGCGGCTTCCAAGAAGCTCGCCCAGTTCCCGCTCCAAATCATTCAGTCTCGCTGTGAGATTCTCGTTGCGTTTCTGTTCGATTTCGATCCGTTTCGACTTGGTTTCATAAATGTTTCCGGCATAATACGTCGCTTGCGCGAGCGCATCGGCGAGCTGTTTCAACGGTTTCGGGTCGGTCATCAATCGCTCGGTTTCCCACAGCGGGCGAAGGGTTTCGACCTCAATTCCGGGGTAGTGCGCAAGGGTGAGCAGAGCATCCCAGGCACACAAGCGAGGGTTCGGCTCTGGACCAAACTTATTAGCGCCGGGACTCTGAATCAGGCGCACCCCGGCCGCCAGGGTCCGCTCGGTAATCGGAAGCCCCCGGTAAAACGAAAGCGGGTTGATCGGATGCAATAGATACGGCTTGGGCAGCGCTGTCAACACTTTCACCGTCTCGATCCGATCCGCGTCGGTCTCCAAGGGATTGCTGCCGATCAAATCCACCACAAAGGGGATATCCAATCGGCGTAACACATCGGCGGTTTCCTGGATTTTCTCAGCCTTTACCGGCCTCCCGTAGATTTCTGTCAGCACCCGTTGGCTGCCGGACTGTATACCAAACGTAACCGAACGCAACCCCGCGTCTTTCAGCGGCCTCAACATGGATTCCCGGCTGATCCCCGGGTAGGTCTGGCACCAGAACGGAACCCCGATATGTTGTTTGTACTCCCGGCAGAACTCGTTAATCCATTCCTGGTCCAATGTGAATACATCGTCCTGGATTTCGATCATTCCCAGCGCAGGAAACTGACGCTTTCGCAGACGAAGTTCCTCCATCACATTCGCGACGCTTCGCCGACGCAGATACTTGCCGCCGGTATAAATCTTTTTCAAAACGGAATGGCAGCAATAATGACACTGATAAGGACAGCCGCGAAATGACATCACGGGGAACAATCGCGGAAGTCTGGCAAGCGGCGGGTGTGAGCCGCGATAAAGACGGCCTTCGGAAAGATAAATCTCCCGGCTGAAATCAAACAGCGGAAACGGCAACGCATCCAGGTCCGGAACCATCACACCAAGACGGTTTGCGAGCCATCCCTCCGGTCTCCGGATTTTTAGGTTGTCGATTGATTTCTCAATTTTTCCAAGTGCCGCGATAGGATCATGATCACTCCGACTATTCCGCCCGATCTCGTCGGCCAGTTCCACAATGGCCCGTTCTCCCTCACCCACACAAATGACATCCGCATGACCTTCCGCCAGATCCGGGTTGATCGTCGGGTCTACACCCCCCCACGCCACCGGCACGCGAACACGATTATGGATCACGCGGGTGATTTCAACCCCCAGGCCGTACAAATTGGAGACAAGGGAGATTCCCACCAGGTCCGGTTGAAAACGGGCTGTCTCTTCGATCAGCGTTTCGATTTCTGCCGGGGATACGGGAAAAGGAACGGATGGAATGCGATTCGGATCTCCCGGTTCACAAGGACACTCCCGCAAGGTCGCAAGTTCGTTCAAAAAAAACAGTCGGACTTCATGCCCCGCATCCGACAACGCGGCAGCAAGATACCGGATGCCCAAGGCATATTCATCAAACAGGGAGATCAAAAAAACTCTCGACAATGAGGAACTCCACAGACACGATGGCAGGCTCAGGGTCCTGACCCTACGCCAGAATGGAAAACCGTAAGGACAACCCACTATGGTTACCCAGAAATCCTCTGTCCATTGTAGGTCACGCCTCCGTTCGGGTCCAGTTGTCCTCCGATAAAATACTCCTTGGCGGGAACTTTGCCGGCGAGCGCGATTCCGGCGGGGCCGGTGATTCGGACATTCGCGGGAAACCGAATTTGCCCTTTTTCCATAACACCTTCACACGTTGTTACTTTCGTAGCACGTCACCACCTTGTTTCTTCTCCCTTTCCCATCGGGGAGATTCTCCTCCTCGCCATCTTTGTCCAAAGGGACAAGGCGTGAGGATTCTTCGGCTAAAACTCAATCCGCAATCCGACGTTCGGATAGGCTTCGTCGTTTACGTTGTCTACCCCGCCGATCAGGTAGACATCACGCCAGAGACGGAACGAACCGTAGATATCTAATCGTTCCTCGTCATGCTCGGTTAGTCCGACACCACGAACGCCAAGAAGCAACCGTTTGAGGAGAAGAACATCGAGGCTCACGCCCGCTTCCGATTCGATGACCCCTGCCCGCGCGGTCCAGGGGCCGTACATGTACCCCAGCATGGCATTCACTTCATTATTGTCCCCGATCTGGTCTGCCCCGATCTGCGCAAAGAGAGAATCGGTGAGATCCAGGCGTAACAGCATATCGCTGCGAAGATTGTTATTGTCCTGGTCGTATCGATCGTCTTCCGTATACGCGCGCAAATCGTAGGAGAATGTCAACCGGTTCGGGATATCTTTCACGGTGGAAATGATATCTCCCGCATTGTTTACCAACGATCCTGTTCTCTGCACCAAGGTACTGGCGTGCTCCACCATCCCGCTGACCTTGTGAATGGTGGCCTCGGTTTCCACGCCCAGGGATTCATCGCTGATAATGCGTCCGAGAACACCTTTCCCATTACGGACATCCTGAATCATGACTGCGAGTGTATCGATCGATTCCTTGGCCTTCCTTGATGCCTGGTTCAGGTTTTCCAGCGTCTCTTTGACGTTTGGTTCATTCTGGTCAATTGTCCGGTCCACCTTCGCTACGATGGTCGAAATGGACACGGAAACGTCACTCAGTTGTTTCGACATTTTCTTCATGTCAGCGAGGAAGTCTTTGCGGATATCTGCCGTAATCTGTTCGGCGTTGACGACAGTGCGTTGCAGGGCCGGACCACTTTGGACCAGGATTTTGCTGGCTTCATTGATCACCGCATCGGCATGTGCCAGGGACTGCTTCAGGTTTTCGGATGCCTGCAAAACATTAGCGAGAGTCTGCGAAAGTGTCTGTTTCTCGCCTCCGATCAATTCATCCAGGTCACCGGTCAGTTCCTCCAGATTCACCATGATCTGCTGAAAGCTTTTCCGTGCCTGTTCCTGGCCGATAATTTTATTCACGTTATCCAGGGTTTCTTTGACTCCGTCGGTCAGAACGGTGATCTGATCAACAACATCTGCCATGCTGAACGGAGAAGTTCCGATGATGAAATCCTGCGGATTCTTCGGATCCAGGCGCCTTCCGGTTCCGTAAGAAATTTCGACATACATTTCCCCCATCAGCCCGGCGGTATAAATGTGGGCTTCGCTGTCAACGGACACCTCAGCGGTTGGTTTCACTGAAACGGTAACCTGGATCATTTTCTCCGGTGTGGTGTCCACAATAAGGTTGGCCGGGGTGATATCGGCCACATATCCGATCGTATAGCCTGCCTGTTTCACCGGCGCACCGGATTCCAGCGTTCCGATATTGTGAAAATAGATGTTGTATCGTTCTTGTCCCCCGGGGAGATACCCTTTTGTGATGTTCAAGGTGAAGACAAGAAACACCACGAATACGACTGCGACGAAAATGCCCAGTTTGACGTGACTACTCATGGCATCACCGATTCCCGACTCCCGACCGGCAGCACGGAGAGATTGTCCTCCTCCTGACCCACCGGCAGACTGGTCAGGGGCCCCTCTGCCTTTCCATCAACGAATTGGCGGATATACGGATTGTCGGTCTTGCGGACCTCATCCGGGGTTCCAGTATAAATGATTTTCCCCTCAAACAGCATGGAAAACTTGTTCCCCACCTTAAACGCACTGGCCAGATCGTGAGTGACTACCACCGAGGTGACCTTCAGTTCGCGGGAAAGATGGATAATCAGGTCGTTGATGGCATCTGCGGTCACCGGGTCCAGGCCCGTGGTGGGTTCATCGTACAGGATGATTTTCGGTCGGCGGGCGATGGCCCGTGCCAGACCGACCCGTTTACGCATCCCGCCGGAGAGTTCCGACGGCATTTTGTTGAGAATATTCCCAAGCTGAACCATTCTGAGGTTCTCCAGCACGCGGCGTTCGATCTCCGATTCGGAAAGGCGCTCGTGCTCGTAAAGAGCAAATCCCACGTTTTCCTTCACGGTCAGCGAGTCGAACAAGGCTGCACTTTGAAACAACATTCCGATTTTCGCGCGGACCGGATACAGTTCTTTTTCAGTAAGGCGGGATATCTCCTGCCCGTCAATCCACACCTCCCCTTCATCAGGCTGCAATAATCCACAGATGTGTTTGAGCAATACGCTTTTCCCCTCGCCGCTGCGCCCGATCACAATGCGGGTCTCTCCGGCGGGAATGGAGAGATCCACCCCGTTGAGAACCCATTTCCCCGCGAGGCGTTTTCTGAGACCTCGGATAAGAATCATCGGGCTATGGGACTCTTGTTCCATTTTCGGCGGTATCCCTTGCTCCCTGAATAGGTTATTTTACAAAGGATAGC
>JAKPRU010000287.1 GCA_029557025.1 Candidatus Omnitrophota bacterium
ATCAGCAGGTCGGGATCGTATTTCTCCAGCAGCCGGACCCATTCAAACGGTTTCACAAACCGATATGTGGAACTGACCCACAAGTGAACATCCGCTCCGATCCCCATTTCCCGCAGCGCACTCACGCAACATCGCTGAAGATAGTTATGACCCGGAACCAGCCACAGGACTTTGCGCACATATCCGCGAGTCCGCGCTGCCCGACGGTGTGTTTCCTGTGCAAGGCATTCAACTGCAAGCGCCCGATGGCGTTGGCAAGCTTGATGCACCGCTCGATCCACCAGGGCGGTTAATTCGCCCGTCTCTTTTTCGGGACCGGAGCCTGCAATTACAAGGGGATCATCCAGAGCGGAAAAGGCATATCGTTCCCAGAAAGCCGCCAGAATATCTCGAATATCTGTCCCATAAATCAGAAGGAACCGCGTGGATTCCAGCAACGCCCGCCAGTCATATAAGGTCAGCGCCGCGCGAAGCAAAT
Source organism: Candidatus Omnitrophota bacterium (assembly GCA_029557025.1). Lineage (GTDB taxonomy): Bacteria > Hinthialibacterota > Hinthialibacteria > Hinthialibacterales > JAKPRU01 > JAKPRU01. The sequence continues at coordinate 479 of JAKPRU010000287.1, forward strand.
CCACCCGGCTCTCCACCGCAATAATCCGTCGATTGGCTTCCCGCAACAGTTCGGCACACAAAAGCCGCTCGTAGCAGGCGAACACCTCATTGCCGAGCCCCATTCGAACAATGACAAAAAGATCGTGATCAGCCAAATCGCGGTCGGAGAGAGCAGGCAACCAATCCCGTTGATCCGAGGGGGGGTGAATCCATTCACCTTCCTGATCCGACCGGATGCCCCATGCAACGGGGCAGTATTCAAACAGAGGCTCTGTCGGGATGCCCTGTTGTGTACGGCAGAGATACCGCCCTGTCTGCGTCGGGGCGATTGCATAACCGATACCCCCACCAGGATCCGAGCGCAGTCGACTCACCAGGCCCGGATTGATCTGCATAAGGGTATCGAGATTCTCTTTCCAGTATGATTTCCCTTCCGGCTTGTCCGCAGGTTCCAAGTCCCGACTCACTGGCTCACCAATACTTTTCCAGGAACGCACGCGCTCGCTTGATATCCTCCACCTGCTGGTCCCCCGAAATTTCGCGCTCGATGGTAATCGGCCCCGCATATCCGAGCGCCTTCAGTTTCGCGATCAGTTCAGGCCAATGGGCATCTCCCTCTCCCAACGGAACTTCCGTGCCCCATTCCTTCCCGCGTTTCCCCGGCTCGGCCCATTTGGCATCCTTTCCGTGAACCCCACCGACATACTCGCCCACCACATCCAGCGCCTCCAGGGGATCACCGGAACCATACAGAATCATGTTCGCCGGATCGAAATTGACACGGATATTCTCCAGACCGACATCATGAATGAATTGGACCAGCGTGGTTGCCTTCTCCTGTCCGGTCTCGAAAGCAAGTGTCATACCATGCTTCTTGCATAACTGGCCGATCTCACGGATCCGCACGGTCAGATCCGCATAGTCGGGATCATGCCGATCCTGGGGAATAAATCCGATATGCGCCGCGACCTGAGGGATACCCAAATACGCCGCCAAATCTACAACCCGTCGGGCCAACGCAGTTCGTTTTTCGCGCTGGTTTTTCGGCACAAAACCGCCCGTTTCATGGATTCTCTGAATCGTCGAATAGTCTTCCCCCTCAAATCCGATAAACTGCGTCGTAATCTCCAAACCCGAACGCTCGATGATTGCTTTCAGTTCTTCCCGTCCCGCGCCCTCGAAAAAGCGCTCATGTGGCAGTCCGGCCTGAATGTTGTCAAATCCCAGATTCTTCGCATGATCCAGAATCTTCTGCGGATCATCACCGAGATATACAATCAATCCGATTCTTCCTCTGGACATTGGTTTCCCCCTGTCTGTGATTGCTTGCTTTATTATCGGCCCGAGACCGACTCCGGTTAGCTTGCCACAGATTCCATCCCGTCTCTACTGCACCCGTACCCGATCAGAAAGCATGAAGAACGAAAAGCGGGCTTGTCATGTCTCCTCTGCATACCCCATCGCCCCCATCCACTCCATCCGCTATGTCCACTATGCCCATTACCAATGAATAATCCTCCCTATACCATTTATTATCATAATCTTACAACCTTTGCATTGACATGGTTTCTAGATTCTGAAAATGTCCGGTCTGTCTCATTTTAAAACATCCAAGAGATTGACTTCTTAAAAGCTAAAGAAATCAGGGGGATTTCCGATACTTACGAATAGAGGTATTCTATTCCGTATCGGAGAGAATATCTGCATCGAATACCAGGCGACATATCAACACAAGGCGTTGAGGAGGAACAAGAAATGAGCCAGTCAATCACACCCATCGCGTCACGGGTGTCTGTCCAGGGGGTAGAGACAGACCGAGACAAAAAATCTGTAAAAGGGACATTGCGGGATCCCGAAACCGTATCTGCCCTTATATCAAACGCTCGAAAGACCTCCGATACCGTCAATATCAACCTCACCAGCCAAGTCGATGCAGAAAGTCTGAGGAGTTCGTTATCCGTTGTTATGGATAAGGTGGCGCACCAGATGATGCGTCTCTTCCCGGACGATCCGGAGCTGCGGCAAAAACTCGGCCTCCCGGAAGACATTGAAAACTTTTCCATGGAGGATATTCAGGACTATTTCAGCCCGGAGAAGACCGCGCAACGGATTCTCGGTTTCACAACGGGGTTTCTGGGGGCCTATCAGTTGAACCATGCCGAGGAAGATGAATCCGAACAGGTGACAGGTTTTGGTGCGCTGATCCGGGACGCCATCGAAAAGGGATTTGATGAGGCGATCAAAACACTCGGTGGAACCGAGCAACTTGGGGAAATCGGCAAAACCATCCGGGAAACATACGATAAGGTTATGGCGGGACTGGAGGAATTCATCCAAAGCAAGCTGAAACTGCTTGGAACCGAAAAAGAGGAAAATGACCCTCTGGATGCAACAATTGAGCTCCCGCCTCTGGAAGTCCCTGAGATTACTTCCGAAGAGACCACCGAAGGGCAATCGGATAGCTATCTTCTGGATGTAACCGCGTAAGTATGGTCCTGTTCTGACAACACCGGGCTGAGGTCTCACAAGATCTCGGTCCGTTTGTCTGTACAACCCACCTGAAAACGATGGCGACTTTTTTCAAAGTATTTTTCCTTCAAGGCAGTGTTCCATATCTCAATTTGGTGTAGAATGAGATTTGGCTTTTCAGATCAATTCCGCAGATCGGATCGCGATCATGGTCCGCGCAACGCAAGAGAAAGCGAAAATAACCGGTCGCAAGAAGGCGGCGATCCTCATGGTGACCCTGGGGCCGGAGGTGGCCGCCGATGTGTACCGGAACCTGACTGACGAGGAAATCGAGCAGATC
>JAKPRU010000303.1 GCA_029557025.1 Candidatus Omnitrophota bacterium
TATCTGCGCAAGCTCCCGAAGCGTAACCCCTTCGCTGAATCCGGGCTGGCGACCGTCCACAACAACGAGCAGGAGCCATTCACCGGAGTTGTCATATCCGAGCGCCGTGCGCGGATGCAGCGCCGTATCCGCCGCATCTGCCACGATGCGGGAATCGGTCAACAGCGGAGAGAACCAGTCGGATACGCCTTCCGCCACCGCATCCGCAGCCGCGGGATTCCCAATATGCGGCTTTCGCTCAACATCAAGCCAGAAAGGCGTACGGCCGCTTTCGACCGGGCTTACTAATTTTCCGCGAGTTACGGCCATGCCATGAATATCCACGGGATGGCCGGGCAACCAGTTCGGAAGGTTTGCAAGATCGCCACCCACCCCGGAGTACGCATTGGCGTTGACGGCGGCCAGGGCCTGAAATTTTCGGAACAGGTCGACCGGTTGCACCAATTGGCTTTCGGCCGGACCAGCGCCGTCCGGGTCGTCTCCGGAAAAGGTTCCAACTTCCAGTTCAGGAACCTTCAGGCTGACCTTCAGATAATAAATCCGGAGCGGACGAGGATCCGTTCGGGTTTCCGTCCAGCAGATCAGAGATCCCGGCTGTTCCGGGAACAGATCCACGCATTCCTGTGCAAATCCGGCGCTTAAAAGAAAAATCAGTCCAACAATTCTAATGGCCATTGTTTTCATAGATATCCGTACCACTCCGGTGAAGATCGTTCGTTAAAAAAGCACCATCGCCCAGGAATCCCGGAAGCCCGCCAGTTTCTATGCGCATGGTATTTTATCTCTCTTTATAAAAATCTGAAGTATGCTTGCATTGTAGCATCTGCTCCATTCGGCTGGGGTTTAAATAGCCCCTGAAATTTTACAGTGCAATCCTGTTATCCTGCTGAACGGTAACAGCATCTTTCGCATCTAACCCCGTTGGGTCGATCGGCATGCAGGGAATCTCAGATAAGGATGTAGGAGTATGAAAGCCAGAAAGCTATTCCAACGCAATCACGGCAGGAGAATGGGAGCTCTGTGCGCGACGGCAGCCATAGGCGCGCTTCTCTTGTTGGCCTGTCCGCTGTCGGCGCAGTTCGCGGTTCAGCCGGTTAACCTGGCGTACCTGTCACAGCGCGCCGACGTCATCATGCAGGGACGCATTACAAAGGTCGTCGAAGAACCCATGCCGGGATATCCCAAT
>JAKPRU010000312.1 GCA_029557025.1 Candidatus Omnitrophota bacterium
TGCAACACAACCACAACCCCATCCTTCTGACGCTGTATCACATGCAGCGCCGTCCATCCCTTCATGCCCCAGTCTATCACGATCAACCCGGGCATCCCCGGTAAATAAACCGCCTCGCCCTTTAAACACCTTGCCAATGCCTGGGGATCTAATACCAATCCGCCCGTCGCTGGACGCAATCCCAGCTCCTCGATCTCGAATTCCTCCCGGCTGAAGGTGTTTTCATAACTTCCTTCTATGCTGCCAGGATCGCCCAATCCCCAGATCTTCCGCCACCCAATCCCCTTCTTCGCCTTACCCCGACAATATCCATCCGGTTGTATAAAGTCCGGATTCATCGTTTTCCACCGCTCAAAGTCCGGATTTAATCTCCCGCTAAAGTCCGGACGGCATACCCGGCAATCCCTGTCGCAATATTCCGCCGTATCAAAACAGTTCCAACTGAATAACTCGAATCCCTTCGCCGCCGGATCCCCGCATAACTCGCTAAACCTCCCAACCGTCTTATGAAGCGTGCTCGCTCGAACCCATACCGCTGGATGCGCCGTGTTTATCGTATATTTCGCCGCATCGCTTATCTCATCGTCTATCTCGCATTCCTCGTCATAAATCAAACACCCGCCGTGACGCTCCATCCCCATCTCTCGGTGCGGATCCCCGCAGTGAGGTCCCCTCACCCGCTTCCCGCTCGCCGCCGCTACCGCTATCCAGTTTCCATAAACAGAACGCGCCAAAATCTTTCCCACATCAGCATTGAAATCATCCAGTCTCGCATCTATCTGCAAAGCTTCGGCAGCATATTGATAACACTTCTTAGCCTGATCCTCAGAACCGCCCAGAATGAACACATCAAACCGCTTGAATAAATATAAACAGGCGGCGAGGTCAGCCATTAACATGCTCTTCCCGCCGCCTCGATTTGCCAGTATCGCCGCCTTCTGAACACGCCCGTTGTATATCGCCTCGAATGCCAGCCTGTGTGGCGAAGGATACACCCGACCGCAATGATCCGTTAAAAACCGCATCGGGCGCGCCTGATACTTGTTGATCAAGCCCTCATGATCCATCTGCAAACTCTTATCTATCAGTTCACGGATCGCCATGTTTCCCCGCCCCTTGCGTCTTATCTATACCCTTCTCTTTTAACTTCTCCTCAAAACGCTTCTTGATCTCAGCCTTCCGCTTCT
>JAKPRU010000327.1 GCA_029557025.1 Candidatus Omnitrophota bacterium
GTTCGGATACGATCCTCCGCCTGAAAAGAGTAACCGTGCATCTTTGATGTATAGTAATCTGCTGCCAGGTTGTGAAAAATCTCTCCTGTCAGCCTTCCATAATCGAATTCTCCCGACTTCGATGTATCTCCAAACGGTTCCGGAAGTCTCCAGTACCGGCTAATCCAATACTCCACAGGGCAGCGTTGCACGCACTCCAATGCGGAAAAACTGGTCTCGATATGCTCTGGAATCGAGCAAAACCCCCTCATGGCGGAACGAAGAAGCGCCGGAGCCTCCGCGCGGCATATATCCGGCGTGTCCAACCGTCCGGGCCCTTGTGGCGCATCATGTAGATAAGCGCAATAAGGATGAGGGCCGTTTTCTTTGCGGGAACAGTGAGATGTGATTAGTACTCGTTTGGCTCGTGTAAATGCCACATACGCGATTCGACGTTCCTCGTCATTCTGTTCCTGGAATACCTTAAGAGCAACGGTTTTTAGTGTTTCTTCCCCAAAACACTTTCCCGAGATAAGTCCCCAGTCTTCATCCAGTCCCCATTCCAAGCGAGATTGAGGCTGCTTCAGCCCCAGGGCAAAACAGGCATCGAATTCCAATCCTTTCGCCTGGTGAATCGTCATCAGCTGAACGCCGGAACGATCCGGCGGCGAGGAGTGCGGTAACGAGACAGATTCGCGGGTGCGGTATAGTTCCAGTAAATCTACAAAAGTATTTACACGCTCATCGAGACCGGACGCGGGCAGGGATTGCGCGATGGCACGTAACACATCGTAGCCGGATCGCCATCCCCGCAACTCGTCCAAAACAGGGTGGTCGAGAATACCGGCCGTGCGGGCAATTTCAGTAAGAAATGCGCTTGCGGTCAAGACGGACCGCCGTTCGATCCAGCGGCACAGGCGATCGGCTACCGGTGCCACGGATTCCAGCGGAATCGCCTCCGTACAGAGCGCATCTGATTTGCAGGAAATCCGGCGCATCAGTCCGGCAAAAAGATGATCGGCGCGACGTTCGTCGGGCGCAGATCCTGTCGGGTGTGTACCCAACAGGTAAATCTGTCGATCCGACAGCCGAACGGGGGGCCGTTCAAGAATCCGACACAGCGCCGCATCGTCATGCGGATTCGCAATAGCCCGCAAATAGGCGATTACATCGCGGACCAGCGGCTCTTCAAACAGTTCCCCCGCTCCCCCCTCCGAGAAAGGAATGCCCATGCGGCTCAATTCGGCCCGCAATGCAAAGGCCCGTTTGCGATCACGCAGAAGAATCGCCACATCGGAGTAACGGACGGGATCATCACCCCGCTCTTTCAGGAAGCGGATTGTCTCGGCAACCCATTTCGCCTCCTCGCGACGCGCATCGGATATCCGGGAACCTTTTGGGGCATAAAACAGCTCCGATAGATAGACCTCCCCATCCGCCTCTTTGTCGGCTATTAAACATTCATCGCCGGGTTCCAGGTCCGATCCCAGAGCATTCGCTACTCTAATGATCTTTTGAGTGGAGCGGAAATTCCGGCTGAGGAAATACTCCAGTGCATGACCGTGCAAAACCCAGTCATCCGGCACCAATTCCGCCAGATTGCGCGGGCGTGCGTACCGCCAGACATAGATCGATTGCTTACGGTCCCCCGTGATCATCAGATTCGCCGGTCCGTCTACAGCCGAATGCCGTCGGCAAAGAAGATCCGTTAATCTCGCCTGAAGCCTGGAGGTATCCTGGAATTCATCCACCAAAATATATTGGAATGTGTTGCGATACTGTTCTCGAATCTCCTTCGATTCGGTCAGCAAACGAACCGTTCGTTGAATCAGCTCGTTGAAGTCGATGTTCCCTTCGGCGTACAGAGTTCTGCGATACTCCGCATAGATCGCTCGCGCCGCCCGCAACACCGCTGCCTCCCGTCGGCGGATTTGCTTGAGGGACTTTGCCTTCTCTGCCATCTCCGGCCCCGGCACGTATCGTTTCAGACTTCGATTGTAGTCATATCCCAATGCCTTGATAAATTCCTTTTGCCGATTATTCTGAGAATTGCCAATCGGCTTATCTGTGCAAGGCGAAACCGGAAATCCCTGCGCTGCAAGACAATCGCGAAGTACAAGAGGCGCCTCCATCCCGTCCTGTGGGGCACTTTGAAAGAATCGTTCGAGAGCGTTGTAGAATCGGGTCTGCGTATCCCCCAAAGCCGTATCCGACCGCTCGTCGTTCAAATCTTCGGGTTCCCATCCCATGCCCCGGGCATCTTCGACTAATTTGTACAGGGTCTTGCTCAGCTGCGAAGTGCTATCGAAAGGCAGATCCCGCAAATCCTCTTCCGTCAGGCTTTCGGTAAGAGCGAGATCCATCTGCCTTGCGAAAATGCGGTCGAGCAATAACCGCGACCCGACCTCATCCAGAATGTTGACCCCTCCGGGGAGTCCGGCCTGGTAGGCATGTTGATGCAGAATTCGTCGGCATAGCCCATGGAACGTATGAATGTAAAGTCTCCCTTGGGGCGGCGCTACCCCGTTTCGTACCAGGGCATCGCCGATTCTGCGCTCGAGCTCTCCCGCTGCCTTCTCGGTAAATGTCACAGCGACAATCCGCGTCGGATCGAGTTGTTTCTGAAGAACCAGCCAGAGGAAACGACTAACAATTGTCTCCGTTTTCCCGCTTCCCGCTCCGGCAACCAGCCGAATGGGTCTATCGATGGGCGCAGCGATAACCGCCCGTTGCTCCGCGGTCGGCTTGTAGCGAACCGTGATTCCCAATCTGTCATCGTACATCCATTCGGCCATGGGTCACTCTCCGTTCGTCCGGTCGCACAGAAACAGGAACGGACATTCCATACCGTATTTTCGACAGGCATCATTTCTCGGCTCGCGCGGGAAGAACTGGGCTTGTTCGGTTTGAATCGCCAGTGCAAATGCCTCATCAAGAACCGTTAAGATCTCTTGTTCCGTTAATTCCTCCTTAGTCGGTTCACCCTCCGGGATTACTCGATACGACAGTTCCGTGAATCCCTTTTTTGCGCCGTACGCCGGAACAATATGATATTGGCAAAGATACGTTTCCTTTGGCGGAGAAATAAGAAAATAATACAACGGCAGTTGATAATCGCGATCCGCGGCGGCTTGTCTGTCATCTTTTTCCCGGTACGCCATCGCACGACGCAGAGCATCCGCGCTGGGGGGATCGCTTGTCTTGTAGTCGATAATCCTCACCCCCGATCCCGGGACGTCTTTTGCCGCATCGACTTTTCCAATCAAGGTAATCTTCCCGTTCTTGAGAGGAACCGTACGCTCCAATCGTCGCTCGACTACCGGCTCCCCGTTCAGAAGGTAAGCCGGCTCGGTAAAGAATCCAGATTTTTTATCGAAAAAGTCCTGCAAAGCGGAGGTCATGCGGTCCCTGTAAAAACGAAATTGTATTTCACTGGAAAAGCGGCTCCGATTGCTATCGATAATCCCGGAGATATCCGAACGTTTCATTACATCCTCTACCTGAAGGGATGGCGGCGGATCAATCGTGAGGTTCTGGAGGATCTTGTGAACCATGATCCCGTAAACCTGTGCATCCGTTACAGCGTGGTCCAACTGGAGGGCAGTCTGATAAAAATACTTGCGGGGACAGAGCCAGCAAACGGAGAGAGAAGACGGACTGTGCCGCACAATAACCGAATCGAACACCGGCCCCGGCGATGGCGGAATGGGGTACGGGTCTTCCCGGACAGGAGGAAACCAATAGGCCTCAAGGGGCGCCGTGTAGCGATACATCTCGGAAACCTCTACCCAATCCAGCTGCCGGATGGGCTGTTTTCTGAGATGTGCAATAGCCTTTCGGACATAAATGGAAGGGGGTATCTCGCGGTCTCCATCCCGCTCGCTCCAGGAAAGAATCAGGCATTCGGTTGCCCTGGAGGCAGCTAGCGTAAACAAATGGTCCTCTTCTTCCCTCGAATCGTGGGGGGCCTCGGCGAATCCGACAAAGGAGAATGCGCCTTTCCCCAGCCGGCGTTGCGCGGCCAGATGTTCCGCCCGTTCCTTGAGCGCCAGAGCGGTCTCCTCCCGAAACAGCGCGGAGATTTGCGGGTCGGCGGGGAACACATGCTCGTTGAGTCGGGGGAGGAACACAACCGGCCAATGCCGACCGCGCGTTTCGTGCGCCGGAATCACGGCTACTCCGGTCCGATTGTCGGGGGGGGCGCTGTGTCCGACCAGCTCCGACAATTGAAGTCGGATCATGCCGGGATGGATAGGACCCTCGAATCGCCGGACGGTTTCCTCGGCCATACGAATGCGCTGAAGCGCCTTGCCGAGCGCCCGCATTGCGGGAGATAGAAGCGGCTCGCTGAGAAAGCGGTCCGGGCGAAATATCCCTATTAGCCATGTCAGAACGTCGGAAATAGATTTTCCGGCGCGAATCTGTCGAAGCGCCTCGTTCAGTTCATTGAGACGTTCACACTGCCCCGCAATCTTCGACGCAAAAACTAACTCTCTCTTATCCGATGCAGGTTCGGCTAACGGAATTCCCTCTTCCTTGAGTTCGTCCGCCAGGGTCATCATGTTCGTTGTAGCCTCCGCGCCCTGGCCGGCGAGACTCACGAGAGCAAAGACCGACCTCGCAAATAGAGAATCCGGTGCGGCAGAACTGTCGGATTTCAGTAGTTGAAGTCCGTTGTCTAAAAACTCCAGGATGTGATCCAGCAAAACCATTACTGTCCCCGCACCTGCGCCGCCCGCCCCTTCACTGGTGGGGATGCCCAATTCATGAAACAGAGCCGAAAACGCCCGGCATTCGGCATGGGTTCGGGTAATAACCGCAATGTCCTGGGGCAATAATTCAACCCCCTCTGTGTCTCCCGCAATCTTGGAGGAAAGTGCTCTTCCTTCCAGCCGCGCAATAATCTCCGCCGCCACGGCCTCCCGCTCGGCGGTAACATCCCGGCAGCATCGAAGGATCGTCGGGGTCGCCTTCCGGTCGGCGTCTTGAATATCCGAGGCGGCAAAGGAAGTCGGCCTGGCATTTTCCCCTCCCGGCAGACGAACGATCTCCGGTTCGATCCGATTTCCGTGTGTATGCGCCAAAAGCAGCGCAAGCGATTCCACCGGATTGCGAAGCGCATATCGGAACCGAAACGCGGCCGTTTCGGGACAATAAGTAACGGTTAATTCGCTGTCGGGAAGCAATATCCGTGTGAGCAGTTCTGCTTCCAGCGCGCTCAGATCCTGAACATCGTCAAAGAGTACAACGTCGTAATTCGAAATGCGATATCCGGACGCCATCGTTGCTACATAAGCATTCCAAAGAATCCCCTGTGCGTCATATCGCTGGTCGTTTCTCAGTATCTCCTGGTACATCCGGTAAACCGTGCCGAGAAACCGCAACTCCGCCTGTTGAGGCAGGCCGTCAATGAACTGTTCATAGGACACAGCCGAGCCGGGATGATCCGATTCGGGCGCAATTCGATGCTGCTTCAGCTCGGCAATGTATGCGTGGACATCCTCAAGGAATCCCGCGCTGCGTGACCGGATCGCCTCCATGTAGGCATTACGGGGGGCATCGCCGGATTCGGCAGTTTGTTCGGAAACGGCACGCTCGATCACCGCTTGAAGGACAAGGCGTTCCTCGATATCGTCCATCGGACGATGATAGGCAAATTCGGGGGTCTTGGTGAGGATTTGCCCGGCAATTCCCTGCATCGTATCAAATCGGACCGGAAACCAGGTTCCCTGATCCAGCGCGGCCCGGTCGAACCGCGCCGACAGCAGTCGCACATCCGCATTTGTGGGAGCCAGGACCAGCGCCGACTCGGCGGAAATCTCCCCGTTCCGCAGTCGGCCCAGTAGAGACTCCACGATCCACTGTGTTTTCCCTGCACCCGGAAACCCACGAATCACTTGAAATTTGCGGGTCATAGCAACGGCATTTTCCTTAAGAAAGAATCAGAAACGTTACACATCAGTTTTGCACAAGAGGCAGATTTTTGCCACTGTATCGCCTGTCCACACTGCCTGCAGAGTCCATCGCATCCACTCCCCCCGCATTCCACCTTGAAACGAACTTCGCTCCGTGGTAAGACCCTCTGCATGAACATCCCCGCCCATCGTCTCTGCGCGCAATTCAACCTCGGCGAGTTCGTTCGTGTCGATCCTGCCGGCGGGACACGGAACCGGAATTATATCCTCCACACGGACCGGGGGCGATGGTTTGTCCGTGAACGATATGCCGGCTACTGCGAACCGGAACGGATTCGGTTCGATCATGAATGTGCCCGATATCTTGCGGACCGGGGCGCACTGGTAGTCCCGCCCAGATCCACCACAGATGGAGATACCTGCTGGCGTGACGGCAATACGGTATGGGAGGTGTATCCCTTTGTGGAAGGTCGTCCGTTTCGTGACGGCAGCCGTGAGGACTTGGTCGCGTTGGGGAAATCCCTGGCGGTTTTCCACAAGATCGGGAGCGGTTTTCCCCTGCGGTTTGAGAAGGCCGCACCGCGTGGCGAAACGGACCCGGACAGGCTCCTGTTACGTCTGGGTGATCTGGAACGTGAAGATCCGGGAATCGGGGAAGCGGCGGCCGTGTATCGAGATGCGTTGATTCGAGCGGGTGCGGACCTGCCTTTCGAGGTTTATTCGCAGTTGCCGCATACGCTCATCCATGGTGACCTGCAACCCGCCAATATCCTGGTGAAAGACGGGAAAATCGCCGCGTTTGTGGACCTGGATTGGTGCGGTCGGCAAACCCGCATCTATGACATCGCTTTTGTTCTGCTTTGCTGTTGCGGACATGATACCCCCTTCGATGGGGCCGATATCTGGTCGCTGACCCAGCCCCCGCGCCTGGATTGTGACCTTATGCGCAATTTCCTCCGCGCTTATGAAGTCGCCGGGGTGCCTTTATCGCTTCAAGAGAAATCCGCCCTGGTTCCGCAGGTAATTCTGAGCTGGTGCGAAATGCGCATTGATGGCGCACATAAAGTCGCCAAAAACAAGCGGCGTGAGTTCCTGTCCCGCGAACCGGCGCAATTCGAATGGCTTATCCGGCAGACAGTTCGCGAGGCCGTGGGATAAAATCCTTTATAGAGGTCTTCGCTTATTCTCTTCCCGCGCCACAGACCGGAAGCCTGTGCTGCCCTCTTGTCCTCTAATTTCTTTCCGGCAGCTCCAATGGGTCTTGTCTCCATCCTCTTCGCAACAGCCGCCCGATCCGTGATCGCAAACCGAACCCCCTGTTGCTCTTCAGGCGATCCACCTCCCGGCGAAGACGCTGATTTTCTTTCGTGAGTTTTTCAATGCGTGTGTCCTTGTGTTCGAAATACGTGTCCGGCACAAAGGTGGCCTTGCAGAGCGCTTTCTCCATCTCTTCGAGAGCCGTGGGATCATTGCGCAGCGACTCCCGATCTGCAAAGGATCGGAGCGTCTCGCGCGCAATCTGGGGATATTTGGTCAGGCGAAGCAATGCCAGCCAGAATCGGTTGTACGCCGTCTCCTCCGCGATCGCCGCATGAGTTCCCTGCACATGCACCAGCGGATGCCCCGCTTCTTCCATTGCCTTGGTAATCGGATAGTTCCGATAAAACACCATGGGCCAGACATTCAATCCGAACGGCAGCGGCAAACTCAGCATGAGATCCAACGTGGCCCGAAGGTCTTCCTCCGTCTCCAGCGGGTTGGCGGCCAAAAGATCGTACACCGGGTAGATCCCCAGGTTTTTCAAAACCTGCGCGGCCTCCAAAACCTTGCGCGGGCTGATTTTCCTGCCATAAATCTCCCGAAGTGTCCGCTCGGAACCGCTCTGGATACCGATATTGAGATGCATCAGCCCGATTTCATGCAGCGGTTTCAATATCTCCGGGTCGCACATATCCGGGTAGGCGTACACCCAGAAAGGAATATCAATCTCCCGTTTGTACTGCTCCGCGAAAGACCGAATCCATTTCCGGTCGAATGTGAATACATCATCGTAAAACATTACCGTGGCGGTGTCCGGCTTTTTCCGCTTATACTCGGCCAGCTCTTCGATGACGTTTTCGACAGATCGGCGGCGAAGATATTTCCCTTTGCCCTGAGCAATCAAATGACCCGCCGAGTTGTAGCAGAACGAGCATCGAAACGGGCAGCCGCGTGAAGTCATGATGATATACGAGGTATTAAGAGGCGAACTCGGCGGCAGATGGCCGAGGAGCATCTCATTCCGGTCGATATGCCATGCTGTTGCATGGTCGAAATCGGGAAACGGCAAATCGTCCAGGTTTTGAATCAGGGGCCGAATAGAATTGCGGACAATCTGTCCGCTCGGTTTTCGAATCCAGAGATTCTCGATAGAATCGAGGTCGCGCTGACCCAGAAGCGCCTCGGTAATCTCCAGGCAAACCGGCTCTCCCTCGCCGATACAGATCATATCCGCATGTTGAATCGCCCATTCCGGATTGACCGTGGTATCCACTCCCCCCCAGACAATCGGAGCCTTTGAAACCTCGCGAATCCTGCGTGTCAGTTCCTCCGCCAGTCCTGATGAGACCGAAGCAAAAGAAAATCCTATCCACAATGGATTTTTCTCAACTACAAATCCTTGCAGAAGCGCAATCTCCAGTTCGCCGGCATAAAAATGCTCCAGGTAATCTCCGGGAGCCTGTTTCTGTGTGGGAGTCTCGTCGGCAGCGTGAACATGTTTGAACAGTACGCGCTCCACCTCGTGCCCCGCTTGTTTCAGCACGGATGAGAGATACCGTGGCCCAAGGCAGAACTCATCATACAGACTGATCAAAACAATCCGCGCCATGTGCCGGTCGCTCCATCACAGGATTTCGCGTCTGATCGGATCGTAGCGGACCCGCCTGCCCTGATCGGCGGCGTTATGTGCCATGATCGCAATCACCGAATGCGCATAGCCTGCGTGAACATCGGCAGTCGGTTTTGCGCCGCTGCGGATAGAGTCCAGCCAGTTCTTCACATGATCCGTATCTTTCTCCTCAGGCGGTTTCTCAACAGCAATCGGTTCCTGAATGGCCTCCTCTTTTTTCCCTCCCAGGCCGCTTGCCGTCATTGTTGTCGTATCGAATGTCCCCCTCAGCCCCCGGAACTGCGTGTTGTCATCTCCCGCCGAATTCCCCAGGCGGGAGACAAATCGCATTATGAATCCTTTGGGGAACAGAAAGGCGCTTTCCATGGTGTCGTAGTGTTCGCGTTTCTCTTTCCAGATCAAGATTCCGCCCAGGCCGACAGCGCTTTCCGGCACAGGATCATCCATGAACCATGTGCCGACATCGATAATGTGCGAACCCAAAAGTCCCACCAGGCCGATGGTGTAATCCCGATACAGATGCCAACAACTCAGGCGGCAGGGATCAAAGGGTCGTGGTGGCAGGTACATTAAGAATTGCTCCCAATCGACATCTTCCTTTTTCATATCGGCATAAGTCTGAGGATCATCCAGCCAGCTGGGGACATTGCGGTTCCAGCTGCATTCCACCTCGGTGATCGGACCGAGGACACCGGAGCGCACCAGTTCGTAAGCCTTTTGGAACCACGGGCTGCTTCGACGCTGGGTTCCGACCTGGCAAATAACCCCGGTGGATTCCACGGCATCCACGGCGGCACAGGCATCGGACAGATTGTTCGACATGGGTTTCTCGCAGAACACGTGCTTCTTTGCGTACGCGGCCTCCGTGAGAATACGCGAGTGCGCAAAATCGGGGGTCGCGATCATCACCGCGTCTATATCATTCAAAGCAAGCAGATCGCGATATCGCTGAAATCGTTTCGGATCGGCCCCGAAATTCACTTTCACCTCATCGCCGGTCTTGTTCAGGTTCTTTTTCCAGACATCGCAGACCGCGACAATTTCCGCGTTGCCTTCTTCGCCAAGTTCCTTGACAACGCCTCTCAGGTAATTCCCTCGCCCGCCGCAGCCGATCAGCCCGATACGGACTCGATCGTTTGCGCCCAGGACGCGACTGCTTGCCGACATACCGGATGCGGCCAGAATCCCCGCGGCCCCGGTGACCGTGGTTTTCAGGAACGAGCGTCGATCGGAACGGTTTTCCAACATGATTCTTCTCCTGCGCGAGTGTGATTTTGCCTGGACAATGACTATACAGCAAACGGTTGGAGGGCGGGAGATGCGTGGCGCGTACCCT
>JAKPRU010000370.1 GCA_029557025.1 Candidatus Omnitrophota bacterium
CAAAAAATAACTCCGGCACAAAAATCTTCAGCCTCGTAGGAAAGATCAGGAACACGGGTCTTGTGGAGGTCCCCATGGGGATCACGATCCGGGAAATCATCTACGATATCGGCGGCGGACCGGTCGGCAAGGCGAAGATCAAGGCCGTCCAGACCGGTGGGCCTTCGGGGGGATGCATTCCCGCCGACAAGTTTGATCTCGCCATTGACTATGACAGTCTGGCCAATGCGGGTTCGATTATGGGCTCCGGCGGCATGATCGTCATGGACGAAAACACGTGCATGGTAGATGTCGCCAAGTATTTTATGAATTTTTTGAAAGATGAATCGTGCGGAAAGTGCTTTACGTGCCGAAAAGGCACGCAACGGATGTCTGAAATCCTTGGCGATATCTCGAATGGGAACGGAACGCGGGAACAACTGGATCTCCTGGAAGAACTCGCCCTGGTGGTGAAAGACACCACGATGTGCGGTCTCGGGCAAACCGCCTCCAATCCGGTTCTCAGCGCTCTCCGCTATTTCCGGAATGAATTCGACCGCCACATTGCAGACAAAAAATGCGACGCTTTTGTTTGCAGCGAACTGGTGGGGGCGCCCTGTCAGACCGCATGCCCACTGGGGACCGAGGCGTGGCGTTATATCGCCCTTATCGAGAAGGGGCAATACGAAGAGGCGTACCGTGTTATCCGGGAGCCCAATCCATTCCCCTCTGTTTGCGCCCGGGTGTGCGATCGGAAATGCGAACAGAGATGCCGGCTCGGAACCGGTGGCGGCGACCCTGTAGCCATCCGCGCATTGAAGCGATTTGTCACCGACTACGTCGATCCGTTCGTCTACAAACCGGTGAGAATCCGACGAAACGACGATCCTGTACCTAGGGTAGCTGTTGTCGGAGCCGGTCCGGCCGGTCTCTCGGCGGCGAACCAACTCTCTCTTCTCGGATACAAGGTAACGGTATTCGAAGCCGAGGAGGAACCCGGTGGAATGCTGATCAGCTGTATCCCCGCCTATCGCCTGCCTCGGGAAACCATTCGTAAAGAGATTCGCTCGCTTCTTGATGAGAATATCAGCCTGAAATGTGGAACGACCCTGGGGCGGGACTTGACCATCGACGATCTGTTTCGGGATGGTTTCAAAGCAATCTTCCTGGCAATCGGAGCCAACCGGAGCGGACGATTGGAACTCGAAGGGGAGACGCTGGATGGAATCTATTCGTCCATGCAGTTCCTGAAAGCCTACAATCTGAAAGGAAGAGAACTCGCCGGTGGGCTGGTGGGCGTCGTTGGTGGCGGCAATTCTGCTGTCGATGCCGCCAGGGTGGCCATCCGTCAGAATTATGTCGACGGAGTGACCCTTCTCTACCGCCGCACAACGCAGGAAATGCCTGCTTATGCCGAGGAAGTTGAGGCCGCCCTGGAGGAGGGAATCAAACTCGAAACGCTCGTTTCACCGGTGCGAATACGCTACATCGAAACGGCGATGAAGGAGGGAATCAAGGTCGAGACTATGGTCTCGCCGGTCAAAATCCACTCGAAAGACGGTCGCCTGGTCGGCATTGAATGTATCCGGAATACGCTCGGCGAACCGGATGCCGGCGGCAGACGTAAACCCATCCCCATACCGGGTACTGAATTCACCATTCCCCTGAACACATTGATCGTCGCCATCGGTGAACGTCCGGATAGTGAGTGCCTGGCCTCCATGGGACTGAAACTCGATAAAGGCGGCCGATTATGCGTTGATCCGAAGACACTCCAAACGAATCGAGAGGGCGTATTTGGGGGTGGCGACCTGGTGACCGGCCCCTACACCGTCGTGGATGCCATTGCCGCCGGTCAACGAGCGGCAGCGTCCATCGACCGTTATCTCCAGGGTGCAGAATCCGCGAAACTGCCTGTTTCGAGACTGCCGGAGGTATTCATTGAACCGCCTGTATTCGACGATGAAGAACAGGGGGAATTGACAAGGGCAGAACCCCC
>JAKPRU010000371.1 GCA_029557025.1 Candidatus Omnitrophota bacterium
ACGAGGTCAACCTTCTGGACGATCACTTGGTGGATATGCTGCTGGATGCCTCGGCGTCCGGGATCAATGTTGTGGAACGCGAGGGTATTTCGTACTCCCACCCGGCCCGCTTCATGCTGATCGGGACCATGAATCCCGAAGAGGGGGATCTGCGTCCGCAATTCCTGGACCGTTTCGGTCTGTGTATCTCGGTGAAAGGACTTCCCAGCCCCGAAGACCGCGCTGAAATCATCGGTCGCCGGATGCAGTTTGAGCAGGATCCACACGGATTCCGCGATGAATGGTCCGAGGAGGAACAAAGCCTTTCCGAGCGGATTATCGCGGCGCGTGAGCGTCTCAACAGCATCAATATCCCGGACGAGATTACCGATCTAGCGGTGCGGGTGGCGCTTGAGGCCGAGGTCCACGGTCACCGGACCGACATCGCGCTTCTGAAAACCGCACGCGCCCTAGCCGCCTTGATGGAGAGAGACTTTATCATTGCGGATGATGTCATTGAGGCCGCTCAATTTGTCTTGCCTCACCGCATTCAGAATGCTCCCCTGGGAACTCCGGAAACATTATTCGGCAAGATCCGCGAAGCCATCTCCCGCGCAATGGGCGAGATTCCACGCGCAAAGCAACAGCCCGCCCCAACGGTTTACGAGGATGACCTGGAATCCATGCAGTTCCCTGGATCGGGCGCCCCGGGTAGTGTGCTGTTCACCTTTCTCAAAAAAAAACGGTTGAGGAGGTGTTTGATGCGGACGAGTTAGTCTGCATGGCGGACATCGACTTGGGGCAAACCAAAGCCAAATCGAAACCCCCGGGCCGAAAAAGCGACACCCGGACGCTTTCTCGTTCAGGGCGTTATGTCACTTCCAGGCCGGTGCAAAACCAGGAACATCCCGTTGATATTGCTATAGATGCGACCTTGCGCGCAGCCGCGCTGAGTCACGCGGGCCGAAATGAACCGTTCCCAGTCGAGCGGCATGATCTTCGCCGGAAAATCCGAAAGCGTCCGCAATGCAACTTGGTGGTCTTCCTGGTGGATGCCTCCGACTCCATGGGAACGCACCGACGAATGGCGGCAGCAAAAGGGGCTATTCTGGCCCTGCTCACCGGCGCATATCAGAAGCGCGATCGGGTGGCGCTGGTATCTTTCCGGGGGATGCAGGCCGAGATTCTTCTGCCGCCAACGACCAGTGTGACTCTGGCTCGCGAACGCTTACGCCGTCTTCCCACCGGCGGGGCAACCCCGTTCGCTGACGGCCTGTTGAAAGCCTGGCGAACCATACAAATGGAGCGAATCAAAGATCCGCATGTCAATCCGCTTCTCGTGGTGGTCTCCGATGGAGATGCAAATGTCCCGTTGGAAAGCGGGCGTGCAATCCTCAAGGAATTGTGCAGTCTGGCTCAGGCTGTTCACGAAGATGGAATCCGTTCCCTGGTGATCGATACCAACACGGAACTGATCCCCCGCGATGAAATGGTCCGCATTGCAGAAGCCCTTGGCGCACGGTACCACCACATCGAGGAACTGAAAGCCAAAAGCCTGATAGAGGTTGTTCAGGACATTGAAATTCGCTCGGATTGTCTGAACCATGATCCCCCGCTTCCCCGTTTCCATTGACATATTGACCTCCACTGCCCTTGCCCCCACAATACGTCTCACAACCGTTAATGTCGGAGATGTTCCCCCGTTAGCCCGGCAGGCACGACAACAAGAACCGAAACGAGGTTTAAGAAATGTATTGTCCGCTGTTTCCCCTTACCGCCGCCCTGTTGATCGGACTCATTCAGACCTCCGCCGATCCGGTCCTTCCCGTGGGAAGCGCACCGAAACCGCTGGATTTTCCCCATTTCCCCAGCCGAATGCACACCTTTGTCTGGCGCAACTGGCCCTTGGTGGAAGTTGGACGGCTCGCGGAAGTGCTGGACACATCACCGGAGAATGTCCGGGCTGTCGCGGAATCCATGGGTCTCCCGCCACAACAGCCCATCCCTGAGAAAGACCGTAACCGCATCCATGTCTCTCTGATCCGCCGCAATTGGCACCTCCTGCCTTATAGCCAACTGCTGACTCTTCTGGATATGTCCGCCGATGAATTGGCCTACACCCTGCGCGAGGACGACTTCCTGTTCGCCAAACTTGGCTTACTGAAACCCGATTGCGCACCCCTTCAATACACTCCCCCCACACCGGAACAACTCCAACGCTGCGATGAGATCAAGAAAATCGCCGGAGAAATCTTCGGTTCCAACTCCGGCTCTCCCCAGGAAAAGCCCCTGCAATTCATCGAAGAGCTGAGCCGCAAAGATCCCGCAATAAAATGGAACGGGAAACCTGAAACGTCCCGATTTTCTCCCCGATATATCTATTCCTATTTCGCCGTGTATGGCGACCCCCTGATGAATCCCGACCTGGACCCATTCCCGGAAGGTTTATTGCAGCGACTCTCTGCACTTGGAGTGGATGGTGTCTGGATGCACACCGTTCTCCGTCAGCTCGCGCCAAGCGACATCTTCCCCGAATTCGGAGAGAATCATGAGACACGGTTGAAGAATCTCCGGAATCTGGTCGAACGCGCGAAGAAATACGGAATCGGCATTTATTTGTATATGAACGAACCCCG
>JAKPRU010000373.1 GCA_029557025.1 Candidatus Omnitrophota bacterium
AAAAAATATAAAAAATGCTGCCTCGAAAAAGAACGGGCAGTCGCGACATCGTAATAAGTTTACTGCGCCGCCACCTGTGGTTCCTCGACAACATGTCACCTGCCCCACTTCCTCGTTGCTAACCGCGTTTTCCTGGGATTACAATCGCGGCCGATGGGAGATTTTCATCTATTCGGTTCTGACAGGGAGGGGTTCATGTTCGCTGTCCGCAAAGCACAAAATGGTTGTTGCCCTTACGACCGGCACACGGCTTACCTTATTGCCGAAAAGCAGGAGTCAGCGACCGCCCCATGATTCCGGGCGTGGAAATACAGGCCCAGCGAGGACGTTTACAGGAGGGCACAGGACCGGCTGACTGCGGAAAGCAGCGGCCGGAATGAAATTCGTGGGCAGAAGGGAACGGTGGAGCGGCTTGAATTAAAGGGACTGAAAACGGTGTGAATGGGAGGAACACGTTGCGGAATGGTATGATAATGTTTGTGGAGATAAGAGCATGAATACAGCGGTCATCCCAACGGAGGATGTCCTCGCCCGACTTGAGGCATTCAAAAAACGCCGCCAGGCTGAATACGGATTGATCTCGCTCGGCATTTTCGGGTCATTCGCTTGTGGCCAGACAAGCGCGGAAAGTGATGTGGATGTTGTGTTTGAAACAAGCCATCCAAACCTGTTACGCACCGCTCGAATGAAACGGGATCTGGAGCAGATTCTGGAGCGACCCGTGGATATGGTGCGGTTGCGGGATCGTATGAATCCGCGCTTGAAACAGCGCATTCTCCGGGAGGCCCGTTATGTTTGACAGGTCGCAATTAACCGAGCGGGTTCAGAACCTGCTGGAAGCGCTGGAACGGATCCCACGCCGTCTTGAATCGATCCGCTCCCCCGATGATTTTCTGGCAGACGAGGTTGGACATGAACATCTCGACAGCATTTGCATGATTCTCGTAGCGGCCGGTGAGGCATTCCGGCAGATCGAATCGAAAACAAAAGGGGAATGGTTGGCCCTTTATCCGCAGATTCCATGGCGTGATGTAATCGGAGTGCGCAATGTGATTGCCCATGGATAATTCGATATTGATGCAAACAGATGTTTAATATCTGTAAACAGGATATTCCAGATCTGATACAGACTGTTCCTCTCATGATAAAGGATTTACAGAATGGTCCTGCATAGGGACCTCTCCATCCGCCGTTGCGCATTCCTGGCCCACACTGTCCTCTATGTGCCCAACCGCCCTAACCGCTATACTGAGAGGAAGATACAGCAATTTTCCGGCGTGTCCGATCGCGCTCCCAAGCGTCAATACAGGAGAAAGGCCATGAAACAACTGATCGCGATCCTCACCTGCCTTGGCTGTCTTGCCGGAGCAGTGTATTCCGACGATGAACCGACGGACCTGTTCGGCAGATTTCTTCATGTTAAGGGCAAAGTAGAGATGGTAAAAAAAGGGGAGGTTGAACGTGTGCCGGTCAAACGCGGGGACCTGATCCGGTTTGGCGACAAAGTGTGGACCGGCGAGAACTCCCAGGCGACAATCATCACCTCCGGCAAAAAAATCATCAACCTCGTCGGAAACAGTGAGCTCGATACAACGGCGGACCAGCCGGAAGGTAAGATGGCCCCCTCTCTGCACATGAAAGGCTTGTTCGAAGAAAGCTCCTCTGAAGACACGCTGGTGGCCGTTGCCGGTATCCGCGTGGAAGTGGAATACATCCTCTCTCCAAGAAACTCCGCTGTGAAAAGCGAAACCCCGGTGATCCGGCTGGCGGCCCTGCCACCCGACCATTCCTACCGAATTCAGATCACCGGAGGCGGGCTTCCCTCCCCATACAAGGGGACAATCAAAACAAATGTCCTGGACCTGAGCAAGGTCCAACTCCGCAAACCACTGAAGCGGGACCAGACCTACTTCATCCAGGTAGAGGTCGTGGATGCGCAGGGGAGATTACGTGGAAAGGAACGCGATATCTTTATGCACATCATCAGCGAGGAAGACTGTGAAAGGATCTCGGCTATCGAGAAAGAAATCGCCCAATTCCAGAAAGAAGATCCGGAAAATCCCAGCTACCCGCTGATTCTCGCCCTGGAATACGAAGACCTCAGCCTGTATAGCGACGCATTGGATATCTATGAAGAACTTCATGCAAAGTTCCCCGACGATCCGTTTATTGAGAGACAACTGGCCCATATCTACAACCAAACCAAGCGGATCACCGATCTGAAAAAACTGACCGTGGAGGAAGAGGAGGAGAAGTAATCGAGTCTTAAACGCGAGCCACATCCGCATCATGCACAATAAATTACCGCTCAAATGATGATTCGAGGAGACACTCGACATGCCGCCGTTTCCCTGGAAACCGATCGACAATCTGCCGGAAAACTACAGGGATCTTCAGAATCCGGAATTGAAGATCCTTGCCGATATTTGGCAGGAGCAAAAAGAACACCTCTTGCAGTCAAAAAACCTCCGGCATTTCCGTGAACGTCTCCAACGTCAATGGGCTATAGAAACCGGAATCCTCGAGCAGGTCTATACCCTCGATCGAGGCATCACGGAAATCCTGATCGAAAAAGGCATTCGGGCCGATTTGATCTCATGTAGAGATACAGACAAAAACCCCGAATTGGTTGCCCGGATAATCCAAGATCATGAGGAAGCATTAAATGGGCTTTTCGATTTCGTGAAGGGCAGCAGAGCGCTCTCCACCAGCTATATTAAGGAACTCCATTCTGTCCTTCTTCGGAATCAGGATACCGTACGTGCGCGGGACGCCTTGGGCCGCATGGTAGATATACCTGTATCGCGAGGCGACTATAAAAAATGGGCGAACAATCCCACTCGGCCCGATGGAATAGTGCATGAGTATTCCCCTCCCGAACAGGTTCCGGGCCAGATGGAACAACTCATCACGTGGCATCAGGAACATGAGCGGGATGGGGTCTCTCCGGAAGTTGAAGCAGCGTGG
>JAKPRU010000375.1 GCA_029557025.1 Candidatus Omnitrophota bacterium
GGGGGTGTTTCACATCCTTCTGAGCAAGACCCGTTACGGGCGAAATGTTTATGCCATCGGGGGCAACCAGGAAGCGGCGCGGCTGGCGGGGATCAATGTGGGATTCACCATCATTGTGACTTATGCCCTGTCAGGACTGCTCTCGGCGCTGGGCGGGATTATCCAGTGTGCCCAGCTGGTTCAGGGGAATCCGGCCAGCGATGGGCTGGCCTACGAGTTAGATGCGATTGCGGCGGCGGTGATCGGGGGAACCAGCCTGGCGGGAGGAGTGGGGCGTGTGATCGACACCCTGGCGGGTGCGCTGATTATCGGGATTATCATCAACGTGCTGAACCTGCAGAATGTGGACTCCAATGTCCAATACGTTCTGAAAGGCGCTATCATTATTGCGGCGGTGTTTTTGCAACGATGGCATCGCTGAAAGGAGACCGAGTTCCTTGTCCATGTATAAAGGATTGATTCTGGCCAGCGAGTCCCCCCGCCGATCCGAGTTGATGCAGAAAATGGGGCTGGACTTTCGTGTTGTCCCAGGCAACCTGGCGGAGCTGCCGATACTTGATGAGCTGCCGAACAGTTATGTGGCTCGGATTGCGCTAGAGAAGGCCTTGCGGGTGGCCGCATTGTACCCGGATTATCTGGTGATCGGGGCGGATACGGTGGTCTCGGTGGATGATCGTATCCTGGGGAAACCGCGCTCAGCGCGGGATGCGGAGGCCATGCTTGCCGGGCTGTCGGGTCGATGGCATGAGGTGTGGACGGGGTTAGCGCTAGTCTGTCTGGATCGAACCGTGGAGCGGGTGAGGGTTGTTCGATCCGAGGTTTGTTTTCGCGCGCTTTCAGCGGATGAGATCGCCGAGTATGTCTCCGGAGGCGAACCGATGGATAAGGCGGGAGCCTACGCCATCCAGGGAGAGGCAAAACGGTTTGTGACCCAAGTGAAAGGTTCGTATCATAACATCATCGGGCTTCCCACCATGGAGCTCAGCCGGATGCTCGACGAGGCGGGTTATCCGCTCGCGGATGACGACCTGATTTCCATCCGCTGACGGGGTGACCCGTGGACAATGCGGGGAGATTTTTAATGGCGGACGAACGAGTGGAAACATAGACAGACATCAACAAAGACAGACAAGCACGGACAAAAAGATCGAAATGCCTCAGGTTTTCCGTTCTTTCTTCTTCGCTGCCGGGAACAGGATGTTGTTGAGAATGAGGCGGTATCCCGGGGAATTGGGGTATTGAGCAAGATCGGTGGCCTGCTCGCCGACCAGATGCTCCCTGTCCTCGGGGTCATGGCCCGCCAGGAAAGTGAACGTTCCTTGCCCATACACGCCATGAATGTATTTCGCCACATTCTGTCCTGGGAATTCGCCCAGGATGATAACACTGGGTTTGATTTTTTCTTTTCGGAAAGCGCTGGTCTGGCCGAGAAAATCATGGACTTGGGCGACATGATCCTGGGTCAGCATGGTCGGGACGGGATCGAATTTCGCGGAGAACTCAAACAGAGTGAACTGCTCGGCGGTGTAACGCGATCCGGGTGTGACGGGCGCATTGCTGGTGTCGATATCTGAGAATTCGTAGATATTGGGATCGGTAACCAGCTGGAAGTTTTCAAAAGCGAGTGTTTTTGTGAAATCCAACTTATCCTGAAATCCCGGGGTGAGGCCATCCCCGTCGATTTCCGGCGCAACAATATCCAGGCCTGTGGCGGCGCGGGCGATATCCAGGGTATCGGTGGCAGCACACATGGCGAACAGGAATCCGCCTTGAGCCACGTATTCAACCACTCTCGCGGCTACGGCGGCCTTATGTTCCTGAACAGACTGGAATCCGGCGGCGCGTGCGGCAGCCTCGAAAGTTTTGACCTGTTCGATATACCAGGGCGCATTGCGATAGGTGCGATAGAATTTGCCGTACTGGCCTGTGAAGTCCTCATGGTGCAGGTGCAGCCAGTCGTAATTCGGGAGACGTCCAAGCAAGACCTCCTCATCCCAGAGGGTCTCGTAGGGGATTTCGGCATAAGTCAGCGCCAGGGTTACCGCATCATCCCACGGTTCGGCGGTGGGAGGCGTATACACTGCGATTTTGGGGGCCTTTTCGAGAAGGATGCGGTCCATGTTCTCCCGCTCGATGGTCTGATAAATCTCAGCGATTTCGCTCGGACCGACCGGCTGACAGGAAACTCCCATCAGCGCGGCTTTCTCGGCAGACTGGTCCACCTCGTGGATCAGAAACGAGCCGCCGCGATAATTCAGCAGCCAGTCTGCCTTGAATCGTCGCGGCTCCTGCAAAGCCCAGTAGGTTAATCCATACGCCTTCAGGTGGTTTTTCTGGGATGAATCCATCGGGACCAGAAGTGACTGTGCCCCTGGCGCAAGGGATATGCCGACCAGGACGATTGCGCAAAGAAGTACGGATAAAACGGTTTTCATGCACAAACTCCCAAACAGGCTGGGACCTAGCCGCCACTTGGCGGATTCGCCCGGTTCCGTCAAGATAATCAACGAACGAAGTGTATCATCGTCTCGCAGAAAATCGGCAGGGATCAGGCGATCAGTTCCATGAATGAAGAATCCTCCCAGGGCGCTCTATTTGAGCATGAACCCGAAACGGCGGAGCCGACTCCTATGCCCATGCCAAAAGAGCGCATTCCACTCGCCGAGCGGGCGCGGCCGGTTACGCTGGATGAGATTGTCGGGCAGGATGAACTTCTGGGGCCGGGCAAACCGCTGCGGCAAGCGGTGGAGCTCGACCGGATCCCCTCAATGATTCTATGGGGACCACCGGGAAGCGGAAAAACGACACTGGCCCGGGTTATTGCCGGGGTCACGCGGGCGGAGTTTCTTCAACTTTCCGCGACCGACTCCGGGGTTAAGGATCTTCGGACCATTGTCGAGAAGGCCAAACGGAACCAGGCGCGGGGCAAGCGGACCGTGCTGTTTATTGATGAAATCCACCGCTGGAACAAGTCTCAGCAGGACGCGCTTCTTCCGCATGTCGAATCCGGCCTGGTCGATCTGATCGGAGCCACCACGGAGAATCCGTCCTTTGAGGTAGTCGGACCGCTGCTATCCCGTGTCACCGTTTTTAAACTGGACAGCCTTGGCGAAAGAGATCTGGTGACGATCCTGGAACGCGGCCTTGCCATCCTTCAATCGGACGGGGCTGTGCAGTCTGCCGACGCGGAGTCCCTGGAGATCATTGCCCGCGCCTCCCACGGCGATGCCCGGACCGCGCTCAACTATTTGCAGCAAACCGCCGTGTATCTCCGCCGCCGACCGCCGGACGAACGAATCATTACCCGGAAAGTCTGCGGGGAAGCCTTGCAGGCCAAACGTATTCTATACGACAAGTCCGGCGAGGAACACTACAACTTAATCTCTGCGCTCCATAAGAGTATGCGGGACAGCGATCCGCAGGCTGCGCTATACTGGCTGGCGCGAATGCTGGAAGGCGGCGAAGACCCGCTGTATCTTGCAAGGCGGATTGTGCGTTTCGCATCGGAGGATGTCGGGTTAGCCGATCCGATGGCGCTGCTTGTTACGCTCGCCGCGAAGGATTCCTACCATTTCCTGGGAACACCCGAAGGGGAACTGGCATTAGCCGAGGCTGTTGTGTACGTTTCCTGCGCGCCAAAGAGCAACCGCGTATATCGCGCATTCGGCGAGGCCATGCAAGCGGTAAAGGATCACGGCTACCTGCCCGTGCCGATGCACATCCGCAACGCGCCGACACGGCTGATGAAAGAGTTCGGCTACGGCAAAGGATATCAATACGCCCACGACAACGATGAGGCCATCGTGCTCCAGGAAGATCTCCCCGAACAGTTGAAGGGCAAAGTATTCTATGAGCCCACGGATCGCGGACATGAAGCAAAAATCAAGAAACGCCTTGAGGAATGGGCGGAACTCCGCAAGCGAAAGAAAGTATCGAACGATTGACATCCCCCGACGAACACACGAGCCAGCGAAACATTCGATTAGACCTTCGTTACGACGGAACGGATTTTTGCGGGTGGCAGATGCAGGATAATCAGCGATCCGTAGAGGGCGTGTTGCTTGAAGCCATTCGCCATATACTGCCCGATCTTCCCCGCGTTCATGCTGCCGGGCGGACCGACGCCGGAGTTCACGCGGAACACCAGGTGGCGCAGTTTTTCTCGGACACTCAATTGACTACTGAGGCGCTGCATCGGGCAATCAATTATTATCTTCCCGACGATGTTACCGTAACGGATGTTTCGGATGTGCCGCTTGATTGGGATGCCAGACGACACGCCCGCAGGCGGACATACCGATACAGTATCCTCAATTCCCGCCAGCGCGACCCGCTGATCCGGCGAACAACGGCCCGTATCTACAGGCCGCTCGATATCCCCGCGATGCAGGAGGCCACGCGGGTTTTCGTCGGGGTTCATGATTTCAGTGCATTTCGCAGTACCCATTGCGAGGCGCGCAACCCCGTTAGACGAATCACCGGAGCCGTGCTTTTGCAGGAAGGCGATTGCATCCATCTCTGGATTGAAGGCCATGCCTTTCTTCGCCACATGGTCAGAACAATTGTCGGAACGCTAATTGAAGTCGGCCTCCGAACATTATCTCTCGAAGATGTACAGGGCATCCTTAAGAGTCGTGATCGAACCCGCGCGGGCAAGACCGCGCCTGCGCACGGACTGACACTTGTTCGGGTTACTTATCCGGGGGAACTCGCACCATTGGAACGGATGGGATACGCCGAGCCGGACTAACGAATATAGCCGAGTTGGCGCAGGTTTTCTAATTCTTTGTCGGAATAACTTGCCGGATGACCCGCCAACGCCTCCGCGCGGCCCATCTCCTCCGCAATCTTGTCCGATTCCCCCGCAAACCCGCGGAGTTTCGCATCCAACTGTGTTGCGACCGGGTGATCGTCTGCGTAGAGATTCTTCCGTTCCCCGGGGTCATCCATCAGGTTGTACAATTCACGCTGGGTTCCATACGCCGGTGCGATCCATTTCCATCCATTCCATATTACCGCATCGCGTACAGATACGAGAGGATCCGAGTCCTCGCCACCATAGGATTGTGCGAAAATGGCCCGATCCTGCACGACAATTCCCTTCCCTTCCAGCACCCCGGAAAGGTCCATTCCCTGAACCGGAGATGATATCGGCACATTTGCGAAAGAACATAACGTCGGCAGCACATCTACGTGACTTGTAATCAACCCACACGCGGACTCCCTCGGGGCAACGGATGGATGGACAAGAATCGACAGCGTGCGAATACTTTCCTCGTAAAGCGTATAGCCGTGATACCGGCCGCCATGCTCTCCGAATTCCTCCCCGTGATCCGACAGGAACCAGAATATCGTATTGTCAAAATATCCCCATTCAATCATCGTCAGCAGGAACTCGCCGATGGATTGATCGGTCAATGTAATTTCGGAGCAGTACCGGTCGTGTTCGGGATCGCCGGTCATGCCTCTATACAGATGATCGAAATAGTCTGTCGGCCGGTATGGAGCATGGAGGCGGATCAGATGAACATACAGAAAGAACGGCGATGGTGTGGATGACAACCAGCGACTGCATTCTTTAATTACATCCGGGTCCCATACAGGGCCTTTGTAGATATCAAATCCACGGTTGAAACCGTACGGAGCGGATATTTGAGCGTTCGAATGAAAGGCAGCCGTCCGGTATCCCGCTTCGCGAAAGTATTCCGCAACGGTTTTTACACCCGGAAAAAGCGATGCCGCCACCGTTGTATGGCGAATTGCGCCATGAGCGCGTGGGTGAAGACCGGTGAATATCGAGCCGATAGCGGGCCGCGAAGAAGAGGAAGTCGAATGCCAGTTCGTAAACTCGGTCCCCAAGAAGCGCATGTTCTCCAGGTGCGGCGCGAGGATATCCGGGTATTTTTCGCCGGGGAGATGATCCGGGCGCATGGCATCGACGAGGACAATCGCGACGTTCGGCTTTCGCGGTGACGGTTGTGCGCCATTGATTCTGACCGCAAGGAATCGTGGACGGCAATTCTCCAAATCCGTTTCTGTAAGGTCCAGTGGGCCTCTGTATGAAAGCCGCAATCCAAGAACATCGCCTTCCGTGCAGGAGATCGGCTCTGAAGAATCCAATGGTATCGTCTGATCCGAGCGTTCAAGAAACCAACTGCATTTCCATTGGTGAAATTGCAGTGTGTTAATCATAATCGTAACGGATTCGTGATTTTGCGTCCTGACCGGATGGGCACGATAGACAAAACACAATGTATTCTGTTCGTCGGGAACAACCTCGCCACGGTAAAGCAGGGGCAGAACTCTGGATGATGCGGTTGTTTCCGTGCAACACGAAAGACATCCGGTTAAACACAGAACTCCCAGTAATAGTGAAAGGAACCGGCTCTCTAGGACGAGGCGAGACATGTTATGAATTCTATTTCTTTCGTTCCGGCCAGAGGATACTCATCATGGTTTCCATGCGGTTTTTCGCCACGTGATGGGCCAAAACCTTTTTCTGGCCGCGACGCGCGATCTCTTCCCGCTCATCGGGATGTTCGCGGTAATAAGCAACCCGTTCCGCTAATTCCTCTTTTGTCTTGAACCAGCGGAGTTCGACGCCATCCTGGAAATACTCCTCCAGCGAAGGACGGTACTCGGTGATCAGAAATCCCCCGCAGGCGAGAACATCAAATACACGCGGATTGGGGGAGTCGATACACTGAACATGAAAGATGTTAATGTTAATGTTCGTGTCATAGTACAGTTGCGGCAGATCGCGATGGTAATCGGGAGCGTGCCCGGCATAGCAGGGCGCAAGATCTTTCGCGTATTCGGGCGACGCCCATTCCGGTGCGCCATAAGTCTTCAGTTCCATATCTTTGACGGCCTGAAGGAAGCGGAACCGGCGGAGATAAGTAGCCCTTTCTTCCAGATAGAGAACGGGGAAACCGGAATAGGGTAGCCGTTCGATTGCAGGTGAGTTCTTGTAGCGGTACGCAAGTGTTTTCGATGGATCGGCGAGATAGTCCTCCACGATATCATCAAGGATTGTCACATATTCGTGGTCGCGTTCGAGCCAGAAACGGCGGACGGGGAGGAAGCGGTGTGCGGCAAGAGCGCCGACAAATCCGACCTGCGGTCCCTGTCGCGGCGGGGGATTATTATCCAGGCGGACTTTCGGAAGCAGCCCGGCGGCGTTGTGCAGTGTATGAACGGAATGTGCGCCCATCTCGCGCAAGAGAGGCAGGTAACTTTTATCGAAGCTGAATACGATATCGGTAGCCTCCAGTTCCTCGATAGAGACCTTGACCCGTTCGGGATTGTCCAGGTACCAGATCGCTTTCGTAATCGGGAGATCGTCCAGAACCCGTTTTCCAATCGGGGACAGGGAGTTCCGGTTCATCCATAAGAGAATATCCGGGTGATGTTCGGCGGTGTAAACGAGCCAAAGCCAGGGATTGACAAAATGCAGCATCCGCATGTTGCCCGTGTACATGTCGGAGCGGAAGCCCATTTCTCGAAGGCTTTCGACCATGTTTTTGGCGAGATATTCATGTTCCGGTTCGACAAAGAGGACTTTGGGGGGAGGGTCCGGAGTGTCGCTTCGAATGCTTTCTCTGCGTTTCACGTAATAGTTTTTCAGTTCATGGAGGAATCCCTGGGTCTGGACGCGGATTTCGTTTGCGAGTTGTCCCATCCGTTCCCGCAGGGCGGAAAAGACCTGCCGGTCGGTTGGGCTCATGTTGCATCCGGGGATGAGCGTCAGAACGGGGAGCATCCCGATCGGGTTCGTTACAAAGAATTGCATAATGGACTGCGCAGATTCCTCGCTGTGCAGGAGAATCACACGGTCGGAGCGAAGGATGTCGGTCCAGTCGAGCAGCCAGAAAGAGGATGCAAGAACCTCCCAGCGGTCCTCGGTAATGAGTAGCCGTTGAGCGTGTCTGCCGGATCGCAACTGGGGATAAATTAACTGTGGCATGTATCCCAGGCCACAGCGGTAGATGACAATAAGTTCCGGTTCAATCAGGTCGACATTGAGAAGGTAGTTTTCGGCCTGTGCCCAGGGGTCATGCGGGCCGTGAATAGCGTGTTCCGGGTTTTCCTCGCGGTCCATACAGGTCCAGCCCCGGTCGGGATGCGGCGTAATCACAAAGCGTTTGGAGGCTCCGTATTCGAAGGACTCCAGTTTTTTTGCCAGGTCGGGGTAGACCTGGTGAAGGATGTTGAGGTTGGCGCGAAACAGTTGATGGTCCAATCGACTCTCCCTGTGCGACGGTTACGAGATGGTAGAGAAATTACTTTCTCAGCGCGGCGACGACTTTCTGAGCGGCTTCGGCCAGTTCATCGGCGACCTGGAACGGAAAATCGGCCGTTTGGAGAACCTGTCGGGCTTCCGCGGCATTGGTTCCCTGAAGACGAACGACAACGGGAACATTCACCCGGACGGTTTTCATGGCCTCGATGATGCCGTTTGCCACACGATCACAGCGGACGATGCCGCCGAATATGTTGACCAGGACGGCACGAACATGGCTGTCCGACATGAGAATCCGAAACGCGGCGGCAACGCGGTCGGCGCCGGCCGTTCCACCAACATCCAGAAAATTGGCGGGCATGGACCCGGCCAGTTGGATGAGGTCCATGGTCGCCATGGCGAGGCCCGCGCCATTGACCATGCAGCCGACTTCGCCGTCCAGTTTAATGTAGCTCAGGCCGTTTTTGGCCGCCTCGGTTTCAAGCGGATCCTCTTCGTTCAGGTCTCTCAGGTCGGCATATTCCGGGTGGCGATACAGAGCGTTGTCGTCCAGGTTGATTTTTGCATCCAGCGCCAAAACCCCGCCGTCTTTTGTGACTACGAGCGGATTGATCTCCGCGAGCGAGGCATCGCAGGCAACAAAGGCCGTATACAGGTTGCGGACGAATTTTGCGCACGATTTCACCGTCGGTCCGTCGAAACCGAGACCGAAGGCGATTTGATTGGCCTGGAACGGCATCAATCCCACGGCGGGATCGACGTAGACTTTCAAGATCGCATCGGGGTCCCGCGCGGCTACCTCCTCGATTTCCATTCCGCCCTGCGCAGAGGCCATCACAACAACCCGTGCCACAGCCCGGTCGATCACCATGCCCAAATAAAGTTCGCGTTCAATTTCAAGACCCTCTTCAACAAGGAGCTGAAGGACTTTCTTCCCTTCCGGGCCGGTCTGCTGGGTTACGAGGGTCATACCGAGCATGTGTTCGGCGATTTGTCGCGCTTCATCCGGACTTTTGGCGAGTTTCACGCCGCCGGCTTTGCCGCGACCTCCGGCATGGATTTGGGCTTTAATTACCGTTACCTTTGTGCCCAACTCCCGTGCAATCCTTTCGGCCTCCCCGGCAGTTTTTGCGACCTGTCCACGGGGAACCGGCACGCCATATCGTTTCAGGACTTCCTTGCCCTGGTATTCATGGATTTTCATACAAACCTGATTTCCTTCCCCGTTGAGATACAATTAAGATAGACTTGACGGCGCGCAAAGTGAACCCTTGGCGCTTGACAGGATCCTCTCGGATGATACGGTCTGAGAATTCGGGTGGGCGGGGTGGACAGAAAGGAAAGTCCGCTACGGGGTATCAGGATAATAATGGTTGTAATTCGAGCGGTTTTGACAATTGCGATTTTTCTTTTGTTTTTACATACATCGGGAGCCGGTTCCCTGCCTGCATTGCTTTCAGAGAACATCCGAATTGCGGAAGCGACCGCGGAAGGAATGGTGCTGTCCTGGGAGTTTCCACCAAGCTCCATGGAGCAGTCGGAGCGGGTTTTGATTTCTGTGCCGCATGGAGCTCTCGGAGAGCCGGAGGTTGTCGCATACGGTGTGGAAGCGACAACAAGCGTTATTTCCGCGCCGAAGGTTTCGATTCGAACGATGGGACTGATGGGAGATTGTCGGGTGGCCTCTCTGAGTGTCCCTGTGTACGGATACAGCGCGACGGCTCAGGAGAGAATCCGATATGTGACCGGCACGGTGCGGGTTTCCGGGAACCCGGCGAGACAATCTCTCCGAAACAGGAAGACCCGATGGAGCAAATCCTGCAAACCTACCTGTTGAATCCGGACATGCGGTTTGCATTACCAGGCGAGAGTGAAACGGAGATGCCGGTTCCCGAATACCGGCGTGTGCCCTCGATTCGCCTGAGTTTTGTGGAAGAGGGACCGGCTCGTGTGGGAAGCGATCTTTGGACCAGCCTTCTCTCTCCCGGCACAAAGTCAACGGATATCGCTCTTTTTAGCGAAGGGAGATTGATCCCATGCATGATATGGAGCAAGGCGGGGGAACCGAAGTATGAGGGAACTTTGGATCAAGGGGATGAAATCCTGTTTTGGGCCAAGAAATCCACATCGCCTTATTCGCCCGAGTCGGTCTATTGGCTGTGTGGATTGCAAAGCGAGACGATTCGTGCAGAGCCGGAGGTACGCTCCGGCTCTCCACCGTTGGACAGCATTCGAACGATCTGCCGTCTGGAGGAGGACCTGGACCATTTCCCCGAAGGCAAGCAGAATGAGGCCCAAGCGGATTATTGGATCTGGAAGAAACTTCCCGATGAATCGGCCGCGATGGCGTGCCCCGACTTTGCGGGATTGGTCTCCGATGTGACTGTTTCGGCGCGACTGTTACAGAAACGGCATTTCTACAAGAACTCCGACGGGGGGTTTTCGTTCCTGATAAACGGGGCCTCGCTGGAGACGATTATCGAACAGGGAACCGCGCCGTTTCTTACGGCGACAGCGCGAATTGCATCGGCTTCCCTTTTGGCAGGAACCAATCTGCTCGAAATTCGAACTGCGCCGCCCGACGAGAAGGAATATGCCATTTACCTGGATCGAATCGAATTCGAATTCGAGCGTCAGGCTTTTTATGCGGGAGACCCGGTTCGGTTCCAGCCGGAACAGGGCCGATACCGAATCCAGTCCAAGGCATCATCGGGTGCGCTGTTGTGGCACATACGGGAGAACGGAATCGTCCGGACCAGCCGATATTTGAAATCCGGCGCGGCCATAGTCACAGACGCATCGGCGAACGAGGAACTGGTCATCTTCGATCCGGCGCGAGTATCCCTGGTAAAGACCTACGAATTCATGCCCGCCGTGTTGCCGGAGAACCATCCGCTGGTTCCGAAGGGACCTGTGGATGTCATCATTGTGACGCCCCGGAGGTTCAGTCGGAATCTGCTCCCACTTTGCGCGGATTATCAGGCGAGGGGATTCGAACCGCACATTGCAACACTTGAGGAGATCGACGCTATTTTTGGCGACGGGCGCATGTCGCCGCACAATATCAAGAAATACCTCACTTGGGTTTACCGTCGGACTCCCGATCATCGGCCCGGCTACGTTCTCCTGGTGGGGGATGCAACCTGGGACCATTGGGGACGATACAAGAATGGGATTGCGAATTTCCTTCCGGCCTATCGTGGAGAGGAAGATTACCCGGACGAGAACTGGTTTGGTTGCCTGACACCGGACGATACGCTGCCGGAGATGCTTGTTGCGCGGTACCCGGTCCGCTCGGCGACAGACCTGGAGGTGATGATCGACCGGAACATCCATTATCCCCGAACCGCCTCACAGGAATGGATGAACCGTGTACTGCTTCTGACCGATAACGACTTTGAAGATCGAATGGATGAAGTGTCTTTGACCTGGCTTCCGCCGGGATATGAGGTGACGGAAATTC
>JAKPRU010000379.1 GCA_029557025.1 Candidatus Omnitrophota bacterium
TGCTGACCAGCACCGGCAGACCGAGACGCGCCCCGCGACCCAGCATCGTGCGCTCATCGGCATACCAGCCTGCGACCGCCTCAAACGCCAAGCCCTTTTCCTGTGCCTCGGCACAGATCCGGTCCGACATCTGCTCAATCCAGAGGCCCATCGGATAGCCCATGTTCCCGGCGGCCTTGATGATAACATTGCCTTCTATCTTCTCTCCGGCGTCGAGCAAAGCCTGATCCAATTCGAGGTCTTGTTCCACAATCGCCCGTTGCTCGTCATCCATAAGTGTAAACTCGAAAACATCTCCGCGGGGCAGAAGGGCTTCATCCACTCCAAGCTGGGTCCCATTGACTCGTTTCACACGATCCAGCACACCGCCCATTTCATGTGCGACAACCGCCGAACTGGTGGTCACCCCATCGACAACACCAACACGCATCAATTCCGCAAGGAGGGTAGTAACTCCCTCGTGAACATTCGGACCGCTGCCGGTCACCACGGCGATTTTCCCGCCCTTTTCCTTTGTCTCAGTGAGAATATCGACCGTCTGATTGATTCGCTCGTGTGTTGTGGGGTTCAGTGCCTGGAACCATTCTTCGATTTGTGCTCGGTCCGGTTTCATATTTCTGTCCCTTTCGATTTATATTTTTATTGCAGTACGCACGCTGCTTTCTTTAGCATACAATATTTGGCGTTTATCGTCACGCGTGGAGAGGGGGAGCGAATATCAGTCGAGTAAAGACAACCCCCTCTGTATCTCCCCCAAACTTTGGGGGCGAGGGTTTTCAGATCATTCGCGCCTTTTTGGCAGTTTCTGGGATACTCTGGGGGAGTCAAGGAGGATGAAAGGATGAGAACCGTTGGATTGCGCTTTGCCGGTTTGTGTGCATCTGTGATAATGCTTGCCGGACCGTCAATGGCAGAAGGAACAGCTGTGAACCCGAACCGCTCATTTGCATTATGCCTGTATGGATTCTCCTCGAACTTAAGCCCAGTCAAGGGGATGTCACCGGAACAAATCGCCGGATGGCTGAAAGAGCGACATGTCAACGGCGTGTTCATCACGAAGGAATCGGATGAGGTCCTTGGAGTGCTACGGCAGGCGGGGATTCGTATTTATCGGGAGATGACGCTATTTGCCTCGAAAAGCCTCTATCAGCAGAATCCGCAATGGCGACCGATCACCGCGGACGGCACGGAACAGAAACCGGACGGCTGGTATTACGGACTCTGTCCGAATAAAGAGGACTTGCGTCAGAAGAGGCTGGAGGAGTTCGAGAAGCGGATTGGCGATGCGAGAATCGATGGGGTCTGGCTGGATTTCATTCGGTATCCGATTCGATGGGAAAAACAGGACCCGACACAGCTGGATAATTGCTTCTGCGATGACTGCATCCGTCTGTACCGAGAGGCGGTTGACAGTGAGTTTGAAGTTCCGCAGGATTTGGGACGTGCAGAGTTGGCGGCTTGGATTCTGGAGAAACACCTGCCTTCGTGGATTGAATTCAAAACGGAGCGAATTGGGGCATGGGTGCATGAAGCGCGGCTGATTCGAGACCGTGTGCGGCCAAACGCGACCATCGGCATTTTCACAGTGCCGTGGTCGTCGAACGAGCAGAACGGTGCGATTTTTCGCGTGGTCGGCCAGGATTATGTCAAGTTGGCGGAGGATGTGGATATCTTCTCTCCGATGGTCTATCACCTGCTGTGCCGAAAAGGTCCATCCTGGCCCGCCGAATTCACAAAGGAAACGATTCTTCGCACGGGCAAGCCGGTCTGGCCGATTGTGCAGGCCATGGATGAGCCGTCCAAATTGCCGCCTGAAGAACTGGAACAGGTGATTCTCGACAGTGGCAAGGCATCCGGGACAGGCGTAATTATCTTCACCGCCGGACATCTGGACAAAGAAAACAAATGGGAACCGGCCCTGCGGGCATTCCGCACTCTGGCCGGGGAAAAGGAGTCGAAACCATGACCGAATACAAGGTGATCTCGGATTGGTTTTGCATGACCAGCATTCACAAGGCCAGGAAGATGGAGCGGCACTTGAACACCCATGCAAAAGAAGGGTGGGAATTCGCCGCAGTCAAGAACATGCTGATTCTGGGATTCGATGTCGGTTTTTACTTGATCCTCAAGCGCGCAATCCCGCATCCCTAGTGTCTTGTAACTGAAAGAACCGGGTGGCGCAGGCTTCCAGCCTGTGGCGGGTAATATAATAGGCAAGAATTCTTGTGCAACTCATTTACACCACATTGGCTCCGGCGCCGAGGCATGGAATGAGTTCCGTAATCGATATCACCGGTTCGCTGCACGACGAGACTGTTGTCTGGCCGGGGGATACGCCGTTCCGGCGGGTTCTGGAGCATTTGTTTGAGGATGGTTCGTCATACATCCTGTCCCATCTTGTGATGACAGCGCATGCGGGAACGCATATTGATGCACCGTTGCATGTCGTCGAGGGTGGGGAATCGGTGGAGAAGCTGGACCTTGGGATATTTATCGGCCCGTGTCGTGTTGCGCTGCACGAAGAAAACCGTCACATTGACAGTGCGGATATCGGGCGGATGAACCTCAACGGGGTGGAGCGTGTTCTTTTTCGAACGCGCAATTCTCAACTGTGGGATGCGCCGCCGTTTCGGGAAGATTATGTTGCGCTCACCGTTTCGGCGGCGGAAAAGCTGGTCGAGATTGGGATGAAGCTTGTGGGGCTGGACTCTCTCTC
This sequence comes from Candidatus Omnitrophota bacterium, assembly GCA_029557025.1. Lineage (GTDB taxonomy): Bacteria > Hinthialibacterota > Hinthialibacteria > Hinthialibacterales > JAKPRU01 > JAKPRU01. The sequence goes on from JAKPRU010000379.1 coordinate 2,717, forward strand.
CATCGGTCCCTTTGGAGAGGAGGATGAGAAAGTGCACCGAATACTTCTGGGGAATCGCGTTATTGTTTTGGAGAGCCTGGATCTGCGGAACGCGGAACCGGGGGATTACGAGCTGATCGCGTTGCCGCTCAAGATTATCGGGGGCGAAGCGGCCCCGGTCCGAGCCGTATTGCGCAGGGTTGGAGCCATGGAGGAATTATCGTGACTGCGAAATGGGTGACATTCTGGGTTTCGACAGGGCTTCTGGTGGCCTGTTTGTTGTACATGGCGCTGACTTACAGTGCCTTGCCGGAGACGATCTCGGTGCATTTCGACGGGAAAGGGCAGCCGAACGGCTGGTCCGATAAGTCTTCATTTTTCGTTCAATACTCGCTGGTTGTCCTGGGGATGAA
>JAKPRU010000380.1 GCA_029557025.1 Candidatus Omnitrophota bacterium
CTGATGCGCGAGAGCATTTTCCCATTTGTCTGTTTTGGCTATGGCTGCGACTTCGCTGATAATTCCTCTATTCTCGACCGGGTTTCCGCCATGGCAATGTTCGGGAAATTGAACAAAATCTATTTGCACAATGAGGGGAACGGAAAGTTCAACAGGGGTAGTTTTTACTTTCGGGAGACAAAATGGTCAGTGGATGAGATGGTCAAGATTATGAATGAAATCGCGGAACGTTCCGTGCTGTACTATTATTCAAAATACGGTGAGGAGCGTTTTACGAAATCTTTGACATAGATGTTGTGCCGATATGATGCCGATGGAAACATGGGCTTACAGATCGCTGATTTAAGCGCGATCAGTAGAACATATACTCCCCGACATTTGCATTCTCTTCCACGTGGACCAGTCCCCAGGCATAGGGGGTATCACACTTTGAAAAACTCCCTGTCCGAAGCGGGTGGTTTTTGAAGTACCCGCGCTCGCGGAGAGTTAAATTGAATCGGAAGTAAGCGCCGTGCGAAAAGATCTCTTGGGGGAGCCTTTCGCCTGGGGTCACGGCCTGCCGGAATCTTTCTTTCCGACTCTCACGGAAACACCCAACCGCACTGCCTACACAGGCATGATGTTATCTCGTTCCCGGTACTTTCCAGATAGGTATTGGAGAAGTCTCGGAAGACGCATAGGATAGCCACTCCGGAGGATTTGTGATGAGCGACTCGGTGTCGGCAATCGGATTGGTATCAGGCGGGCTGGACAGTATTCTGGCGGTCCACCTTATGCACAACCTCGGAGTTCGTATGCGTCTCGTAAGGTTCAAAGCAGACTGCTGGCGCTATGACCGGGAGAAAAACGAAACGCGGGACATATTGTCGAAAGAGTTACATCGGCTCGGATTAGCGCTGCACGAACGGGATATCACGGAAGAATACCTGGAGATTCTTCGATATCCCCGCCACGGCCGGGGGGCCGCATTCAACCCGTGTATCGACTGCAAGATTTTCATGCTTCGTAAGGCAAAAGAGATGATGCCGGAGTTCGGGGCGGAGTTCGTCTTTACCGGTGAGGTAATCGGGCAGCGTCCGATGTCACAGAATCGGGACTCAATGAGAGTAGTCGAGCGGGAATCGGAACTGGAGGGCCTTCTGCTGCGTCCGCTCTGTGCCCGCTTGATGAAACCGACGCTCCCGGAGCGAACAGGGCGGATTGACCGGAACAGGTTGCTCCGCATAAATGGACGGTCCAGGCAGGAGCAATTGGCCCTGGCGAAAGAATGGGGGATTGAGGAGATTCCGCCGGTGGGTGGCGGGTGCATTCTTACCGACCGGAATTTCGGAGCACGAATGTTCGATCTGCTGGAACATGACGAATTGAACTTGCCGAATATCCTTCTGGCGAAAGTAGGTCGGCATTTCCGATTGTCTGATAAGACAAAAGTCGTGGTGGGTCGGGACGAAAAGGAGAATCTGCGAATTACCGCGCTGGCGGGACCGGAAGACCGGCTTATCGAACTGGAGACTCTGAACGGCCCGACAACGATTCTGCGCGGGCAGATTGACAATGACGGCATTATGCAGGCGGCAGCATTAACGTGCCGTTATGCGCATGTTCCGCCGGACCAGAGCGTAAGAATCAGTGTCATCCGACCGAAGGGGGAGACAGAGACACTGACCGTGGAGGGAGAGATTGCGGGGAAGTGAGCGTAGGGTGGGCTCAAGCCCGTCTGCGGGCTAGCCCACCAGGAACCACTGGGAAACACCAATACAAGAATGTGTTGACAAGTTTGGCAGGGAGAAATATCCCACAATTTGTGGGATTCAGATTCAATAGTCCTATTGCTTGGTCCAACGATATCACAAGCGATATTGAATCATGAAGGCAAGGAGGAGGTTTTGACATGCAGACGAATGAGAGAACACAACAGTTGATCGCATGTGCAACTGCATTGATGGCAGTAGCGACGATATGGCTTGCATGGAAGACAACACAAATGGTCGGCATAGCAAGCCGTCAGATA
>JAKPRU010000344.1 GCA_029557025.1 Candidatus Omnitrophota bacterium
GCCTGGACCGACAAATGTTTCATCGCACTGTGACATAAACAAGCCTCTACTAACAAACCGGCGGGCAACAAATCACATCGACTAACTAATCGGCATTGGGAGGGCACATCTCCTGCCGAGCCGATCCTTTTATGACGAACGGCTCGGCAGGAGTATCTGTCTAAAATCCTCACACAGGCTCAATACTCTCAGCCAATGTCATTATGCACAGGCGAGTCTATGACCCGCCCACCCGGAATAGAACCACTGTTCTCCCTCGGGGAGACCCCGCATTCTTCTCCCTCTCCCTCCGGGATATACCCGGCCGATTATTGATACAGCATCCACTCGTCTCCCACGGCGGAGCTTCCTTCAGCCTTGAAAACCTCAATCTCGGAAAGAAGACTATGATATCCGGGTGTCTGCGAATCCAGGATAACTTTTACCCACCGCGCTGCGAACGGGCCGCCGGTCCATGTGTATGTGTAATTCGCTTCATCGCCGGTATCTTTTGTAACCGCTTCGCCCCATTCGGCAAAGCCCGCTGTCGCACTTGTGCTGGAACCGGAAACCAGGATCTGTTTCTGCGGCGCCACGGCGGAACCGACCGAAACGAATACCGTGACCACAACAGAACCGATATCGCTTTTCACCGAACCAAGGTCGATTACAACAGAACGCGGATTCGCGGCGGAACCATCCCAGCCGGTCACCGGTCCCCAGGCCCAATCCTTGACCCCGTCCGTCAGCTCACCGCCTGAATCGCCCAGCCAGTCGGTACGCAACGGTGGGTCTGCCGTGTAGGTCATCCCGGCCGCATAGTTCACCGGCTGCGCCGAGATATTACCTGCCACCACCAGAACCAAAACCGCTACCGGAATTGAAAACCAAAACTTCCTCATCTGCCTGTCTCTCCTTTCGGGTGAGATATTGGCTTGCGACAATGCGCAAGAAACCATTCTTATCCGGCCGCGCTATTGCGCAAGCCGGGTCCGACTCGAATAATGTCCCCAGAACTGACAAGCCCATTGCTCACATCGTATCGGTTGTCACCGAACCCCCATTGTAGTTGTTTGTCCGGTCCAACGGAATAGAGAATGTAATGCGCCCGTTGATTAAACTCGCCGTAATCGAACGGCACATTCGATCCGAAATAAACATAACACTGGTACCACCCGATCTTTTCGTCATTCGGCGGAATAAAAGGATCTTTTGGAATCGAAGTCATATACGCTACCGGTGTCGTGAGAACAACGATTCCCGTAACGGTCTGCTCCACCCCATTTAAATTGATCGTATTTCGTGGCGGGGCAATCAAGCCGGTCCCATTATCCACAGGATAGGCATTCTGGTCGATCTTGTACGCCGTCAGGGCGTCCTCAATGGAACGCTGCTCGGAATAAACTCGCGAGATCGTCGCCCGCAGCCGCGCGTTCAGAAAATTCGGCACGGCAATCGCCGCCAGGATACCGATGATGGCCACAACGATCAGCAATTCAATCAACGTAAATCCACGCCCGGCCTTCATGATCGACCTCCGGATCTCAGAACAGCTCCCAACTCGACACACCCGTGGGAACGCCCTGGTAGACCTCCAGCTCACATGCAAACGTCGTGAATGTATTGGAATCGCTTCCCATCGTGATGAACCGCACATAGCGTGCGCTCACCGGCTGTTGAGGAATCAACAGGTAGGGCACGTTGCTGAATGGCGGATCGTCATCGTGGTCGTATAACTTCGGCACCATCCCCAGGCGCGTAAAATCTGTTCCATTATCCGAAACCTCCACGTATATCGTCCCCACAACAAAAACAAACGCACTCTCCCAAGCCGCGTACCAGGCCCGAAATGCTACCAGATTGTGCTCGAGAGCGCCCAAATCAATCGTGATATTGATCACCTCGGTACTCGGGAAACTGACCCAGCCGGTCACATCCGTGGAGGCATCTGCTGCCAGCCGGCCATCCGTCAGGCGAATGCCGTCGTCCGGGCGACTCCCGTCATTCCCGGGCGGATCGGTCACATAAGGTTTCCCGACCGCAATGTTCGTTGCATCCGCCGGAATGGCAATTTCCCGTAACACCGTTACCTCCGAACACATCACATTCGCAGGGGGATTCTCGACATAAAATCGTACGTACCGACCCGATACCGGCTGGGTAAGCGTCAAATCGTTGACGCAATGACGAATGGTGTAGTCATTCGCATTCGGCTCCGACATATCCTCGCTGCTCGCGTTGCCCAACACCGTGTAATTCGTGCCGTTTGTCGAAACCGAAACCTGCGTTTCAGCGACCCAGTCCGCCACCGGCCCGCCCAAGCCGGTGTAATCGACTGCCCAAAACACCCGAAACGAAAGAAGATCATCTCGTATCTGCCCCAGGTCCACAACGATCTCCAAAGGCTCTCCAAGACCCTGCCAGGCAATGAACCGTTCGCCTTCATTTTCGCGATTCAAGCCGTCCGTAAGAATCTCCGCCGGTTGGGACCCCTCCGGAGAAACCTTCACAAAGGCTCCAAGCGCCACGTCCTCCCACCCCGTGCGCACCGTAATATCGTCGGGAGATTCATAAGGGAACAGAAACTCATCCTGCGCCATTG
>JAKPRU010000400.1 GCA_029557025.1 Candidatus Omnitrophota bacterium
TTTCCCCGGGTGGACCTGAAAATCAGCTGCGACTTTATCCAGAGCCTCGGCCTGTCGGAGCGGGTTCAGCGGATTGTTTCTGCCGTGGGCGAACACTATGACGGGAGCGGGGAACCCGAGGGACTGGCAGGCAATCAGATCCCCATAGCATCACGCATCCTTGCCGTGGCGACGGCTTACGTTGCCATGACCTGCGCCGGTATGAGGGGAGATCGGAAAGTACTCACCCCCCAGGAAGCCGTGGAGGTTCTCCACCGTCGCGTCGGAACCTTCTACGACCCGGTGGTCATCAAGGCTCTCGAAGAAATCCTCGGCGCATCGAATCCCCCAATCCACACGGGGTAACCGGACGCGATCAGGATTCGTCCGGTTTTCTCGGATTCTCCCGGTCAAAGAAAATGTTCTTTCCCGTGACGGACAGGGGAATGCCTATCACAATGCGCAGGTCGGGCGCGGGAAGTCCCAGGTCGCGCGAGGCCATCCCGATGCTGTACATCACTCGGCAGTCGATGTGGTGTGCGGCGGCGACCGAAACCGCCGAGCCGACAGCGATCCCCAAATCATGGCCGTTGAAGACACACGTCCCACCGGACTCCCGGGTTGCCTTGCAGGACGGATGCCCGCAGAGACCGCAGTAGAAATCCAGGCCCATAGTCTCCATGGCGGTTCCCAGCAGTACGGCAGCCGGGGCCGCATCCAGATTCGCCGCGTCCCGGAGAAAGAACACCTGTTTTGTCTTCTCGCCGATCTCCCGCATTTTGGCGGAAACCTCTCGTTTCGGTTCGCCTTCCAGAATGCCGGTGGTGAGAAGATCCCGTCCTTTTGCCTTCGGTGCAGTTCGCGCGGCGGCGCACATCAACTTCGCCACCGTCAACAGTCCTTCTACTTCATGTGATCGGTCCATTCTCGTTCTCCATGAATCATCAGGTTGATTGGTGTACAGAATGGCCTGACGCGGAAACTCCGTCCAGCCTTCCCGCATTGACCGGGAGACACCACGCTCGTATGCTTAGTCAACGGCACAAGAGAAGAATCAGAGGAATCGCCATGCGTGATCGTGCAAAACAGGGAAAGGAACTCTTACTTCGAAAGCCTGCCATTTCTTAGCCGTAATCGAGAAAGACGAAGACGGATACTATGCCTTTTGCCCTGAATTACACGGATGTTACACCAGTGGGGAAACCTATGAGGAAGCTCGAGCGAATCTCGCCGATGCCGTCCGGCTGCATATCGAAGACCGCATTCTTTCCTGACAATAGGACAAGAAAATATCAGGAGACCAGCCGAGCGTGAACTCCGTCTGGGTTTACTGGAGCGCGGCTTTATGGGAAGCAACGTGTTATTCCCTGTCCGAATACCTTGCCGAAAAACGATAGTCTCCTGCCGCAAGAAACACGACAAACGAATCTCTTTGTGGCTCGACCGAATTCGGCATTTGTCCGCGGACTTGCAGCGGTGTGCCGCTGTCGGTGGTCGGTAAAATCAATGTCGCCGTCGTGTTGGGCGGAACACTGCATTGATATGTGAGACCCCCGTTTTCAATCTTCCAGGAGGAAACAATGTCTCCATAGAGTGTTTCGACTTTTCCTCGCGCGTAAGTCAGGCCACCTCCCGGTCGCGGGCAGAGAATGAAATGGCGATACCCCGGCTCTTCCGAGACGGGGCATATACCCAGAATGTTGCGATACATCCACTCGCCGACCGCCCCAATCGCATAGTGGTTGAATGAATTCATCCCCGGATCCTGAAATCCTCTTCCTTCCACCCATCCATCCCATCGTTCCCAAATTGTTGTTGCGCCCTGGTCGATTGGGTATCCCCAGGAGGGAATGGTCCGATTGTTCAGCAACTGATAAGCAAGGTCCGCATGACCCCGGTTGGCTAATTCGAGCATCATCCGATTTGTCCCCTGGATTCCTGTCGCGACATGATTGTTATACTCCCCGATCTTCCGCACCAGATGGTCCAGTGCAGCGGGACGCAGGTTCACCGGCAGGAGGTCGAAATGAAGCGCTAATGCGTAAACAGTCTGCGTATCGCTCTCGATTCGTCCGTCCTCTTTCACATAATGGCGGACAAAGGATCGTCTAATCTGATCGGAGAGATTCGAGTACTCTTGAGCATCCTTTGAGCGGCCGAGAACGGCCGCCATTTTCGCGACAATCTCGGTGGAGTAAGCAAAAAAAGCGGTCGAGTAAATCTCTCTCGGCGTATCCGCTCCCTTGCGAGGCCAGTTTTCCAGCACCAGCGTATCGCCGTTCAGCCAATCGCCGTAATCGTTTCCTCGCCCCGATGTCCAAATCAAGTCTGTGCTGTGATCGCGGACATACTCCACCCACCGCTTGGCTGAATCGTAATGTCGTTCCAGAATGCGGGTATCTCCATAATTCGTATAGACCCGCCACGGAACAATTACTCCCGCATCCGCCCATCCCGGAGCGGCCAGAAATTGATTTTTCTTTTTCAGCGGATTGGGTGAAAAATCGGAATAGGCTCCATTGTCCGCCTGTGCCTCACGAATATCCCGACACCATTTGGTAAAGAATCCCGCCATATTCACGTTGAAACAGGCTGCCTGAGAAAAAATCTGTGCATCCCCCATCCAGCCGAGACGTTCATCCCGCTGCGGGCAATCTGTGGGAATGCTGTGCATATTCCCTCGCTGTGTCCACACGATGTTTTCCATGAGGCGGTTCAACATCGGCTCGGAACATTGAAACTGCCCCGCCACCGGCGCGGCGGAGTGAATCACACAGGCGGTGAGATCGCTCAATGCAGGCGGCTTCTCAAGCCCCCGTACTTCTACGTATCGAAAGCCGTGATAGGTAAAGTGCGGTTCGAATGTTTCTTCCCGTTCTCCGCCACAAATATAGAGATCCGCTTGATACAGTTTGACCGGATCTCGACGATTGTTTTCGCGCAGATTCTCCGTATAAACCATTCCGTTCGGATCAAGCATCTCCCCATGGTGCAATCGGATTTCCTGGCCTTCTCTTCCACGGATTTTCATTCGGCACCAGCCCACCAGGTTCTGGCCGAAATCGAACACATAAACTCCCGGTTTCGGTTCGGTTACAGCAACGGGAGCAAGTTCCCTGGTGATTCGGATCGGCTCGTTGGGCTGTGCAGTCAATCGGATGGAGGGCCGGTTCAGAACCTCTACCTCGGTCCAGGATCGGTCATCGAATCCCGGCAAATCCCATCCGGGTATGTTACGGCGGGCATCAATGGTTTCACCCCGGATGATATCCGCGGCACGGATGGGACCTTGATTCGTAACCCGCCAACTTGAATCCGAAATCACCGTGATATGCCGTCCATCCGCCGCTGTGATCTCCAATTGGCAGACCCATCCGAGCTGATATCCATACTGCCGGGGACTCATCAATCCGACGAGACCGGCATACCAGCCTTCTCCCAACAACGCGGCGACGGCATTCGAACCGGATCGAAGGAGATCTGTCACATCATAAGCCTGGTATTGAATCCGTTCGTCATAGTTTGTCCATTCCGGCGCAAGGATATTCTTGCCCACACGCTTCCCGTTGATCCGCATTTCATAAAGACCAAGCGCGGATGTGTACACCATCGCCTTCTGTACTTCAAACGGTATTTCAAACTCTTTGCGAAACATCGGCGATGGGGATGGCGCTGCAAAAGATATCTCACGGCTCCCCTTCACCCCATCGGCAATATGCTCCACCGACCACGCATCGGATTCAATCGTATCCAGGCCTGTCGCGCGACAACCTGTAGAGAGAACCTTGTCCCCCAACAAGATTTCCATTTCGGCCACCGCGAATCCGTAATTGTTTTCATCCCGCTGCGCCAGGCGGGTTACGGTCAAACGAACATATCGAGCGGACTCTCTTGCGAATCGGAAGACCTGAACCGCATTTCCCGGACCCGGCTGATCTTCCGTCGTGAGGTCAAGGACGGTTCGATAGTTGAAAAAGGCCGAATCGTTGGAAACATCCAGGCGGAACCGAACCGGGAACAGGAATCCATCTTGTCGGATTTCACGAAAAGCCTGCACCGGGTAGATTTTGACTGTGTCGAATTCCGCCGGTTCTTTGAGACCGATCTGAATCCATTTCTGATGGTTGGGGGAGGATTCGAGTTTGCTGTGATATCCGAGGTGGGCGCGGATATTATCCGGCAAAAGTCCGGGCAATGCGATCCATTTCGCTTTCCAGTCGGACGGCTGAAGAAGTCCCATTTGCCAGAAAGCCGGCTGGCTGTATCGCGACGGTTCCGGGCCATTGCCCCACACGCGAACCTTCCAGTAATATCGTCGCCCGCTCTCCAGTGGATTCCCGGCATAGGGAACCTGAATGGACTGATCGGACTCCACACGCCCGGAATTCCAGGCATCCGCCTGCTTGTCATTCAGAAGGCTCAGATCGCTCGCGACCAGGACCTGGTAAGCGGTCTGTTTCTTAATCTGTTTCGGGAGTTGCCAGAAAAGGCGCGGGGCGCTTTCCTCAATCGCCGGTGGATTCTCCAGATATTCGCACAGCATGGAATGCGGCGCGGTAGATCGGGCCGCCGTTTGTGTCGGCACACCGGCGCAGGCGCAGCAGAGAAGCATGGTGGAGGAGGCCAGGAGGATTCCGTTTTTCATGGTGGTTTTCTCGGAGATTCCTTGTTTTTTTGCTGAAGACAAACACTTTTCATAATAGTGGAGTGAGACGAATCTGTCTTGGTTGATTGTCCTTGGAGTGCGGGAGCGTAGCTTCCGCCTTTGCGAGCAGGTCTGGCGAGTAAATCACGAAACCGCACAAAGGGCACGAATTCCGTTCACAAGGAACACGGACAGGCATGGACGGACGCAGACGGATGCAAAAACGAGTATAGGGGAACGGATTTTCCAAGTTGTTATTGCAGAGTCGGCATCAGGGTCCATCCGAAAAATATCGGTTATGGGGAAACGGAATCGGCAAATCGATTCCCTGCATTTCGAGATACCGTCCGATTCGCCGGACGAATCGGGCGGCAGCCTGGAGCATATCCTGCGCATCTTCCTCATCGGCTATGTATGCGATGTCATAGTCTGCCATGCCGCGTGTGTCATATTCGTGAAAGAGAATATCGGACCATTCCCGTTCAATTTCGCCGGTTTTGATGAGATAAAGGCCGAACAGGCGGCGGACCGCCGTATGGCTGGAAGCGGATCGATCAAAGACCAACAGGGCGGCTTTTGCCGCATACAGGGTTGCATAATAGGAACGGGAGATGGAATCCTCATAGCATTCCATTTTGTGCAAGACTTGGGCGGATTTGAGGGATTGAATCGCCCGTTTCCAACAGAATTGTATTTCACGAGGTTTCATCGCACGGAGATTCCTTCTCGTTGGACCGAATCCATGAAAGAGATTTCCTGCTGAAGGCGCTGATCCTTTTCCGCCTCGGTGTAGACCAGGATTGAGGGAACCGCCTCTGTGCCGGCGGCCAAATCATAGGCCAGGAAAGCGATGTCTTTCTTGATGGCTTTGTTTCCGTCCCGGATAATCACCATGAGATCCAGGTCGGAATCTTGCCGGGGATCACCCCGAGCTTTGGAACCAAAAACAACCAGATCCTGAATCAAACCCGGATACAACCGATGGAGTTGGGATCGATACTGATCCAGCCACTTTTTTTCGTCATCATTGAGAGTCAGCATTTCTGTTGAACCTCTTTTCCGTAATTTCATTTTCCAGGTCAAAGATTCGGGGCATGGTTTTCCCCTTTCAGTACTCCGTTTTCGTTTATTTTTGCACAAAGCGGGGGAATAGGGGAGAACGGGGCATCGGGACAGGAAAGCGCTCAGACCAGGGGGGCGGGTGAGATCGTAGCGCACAGCGAACAAACGGCGGCGGAGGGTGTTGAAAAAGCTCGCCGGGGGACCCATGGCCTTGCGAAATCGCGCCGAACCCCCGGCGGTTCGCTCCCGCGCCGGAACCAGCTTATCCTCCATGTTCGGTTGTTTTTGCCCGACCGGTTTTACGCCGGCGGGATTGTTGTTTCCCAAGTACCACGCATACTCTCCGATCTGTTTCTCTTCCGCATCATCGCCCCAGTAGAATCGTGTTGTCGTCCCGACGCGACAAACATATTCCCACTTGGCCTCTGCTGGCAGACGGAATGTCCCCTGTCCCATTAAGCTGATTCCATCGGATGGAATACTACCCAATATAACACTTCCAACCGGGGTGTTCACAAAACCGCCGGGGAGTCGCTGGAACTCATCCGCGCTTTCAAACGCGAAAACCCAACTCGGACTCCATCCCGGGCCTGCGACCTGTGCCATACATGGCAGCGCGGCGACGGCAACGATACTGAGACAAACGACATGTTTCATGGAAAAGCGCTTCTTTTGAAAACGAAATATGTATCTTCCACCATAGTAATGCAACGCACAACAGGGAATTTGTCAGATACTCCTTTTCGCACTCTGCTGAGGGAAGAATACTCGTTTAGTTCATGAATTCTTTGAGAGAGAATTCACGGGCGGGACGCCCGTGCTACGAGAGAGACCCTCGCCCCAGCCATCTCCCGGTGGGAGTGGGAGAGGGACGCTGTGATTCGCACGACAGCCGGAATGGCGCATCGGGCGTCCTGTCACTTCGACCGAAAGGAGGATTCTCATCGAGGGAGGGATGTTACGAGATTCCTTACATCCGTTCGGAATGACAACAGGCATTTATGAGGCGTTGCGCGGTCACTCCGATAGAAAATCTGTGCTATCCTACTGCCCGGACAAAAACTCACCTGGAAAAGGACAGGCGGAACAAACATGGGAACAAAACAGAACTTCTCCAGACGCAACTTTGTAAAAACCGGCACCGCGGTGGCGACCCTGGCTGCCGTGGGATCGTTTCAGAGCGGCACATCTCATGCCGAACCGGCTGCCGATAAACAAGCCGAGCAGAAACCGCTGAAGTGCTATCCCATCACCCATGCCGGCATCCGCCCGGTTCAGCATCCGCAACTGGGCATCGAAGTCGACGGACAGACAGCAGTGCGGTATCTCCGTTTCCTGAGACCGGCACGAATTGACCGGCTGGAACTCGGAAGAATCGTCTATGGCCGGTGGATTCCCAAGGTGCCCGTCCACCCCGCACATCTCATCGTTTCCACACTCAATGGAACAACCCACCGCTGGGAGACAGTCCGTGAGGTAAACTTGCCGGACGAACCGGAAATTCGCGGCGAGGGCCTGAGCCAGGAAATGAGCACCGATGAGATGGACGCCCATTTCGACCGGGTGTTGCAGAAACCGCCGCACCGGATTGAACTGGACGGGATCGTAACGGAATTACTGCGAGTCGAATGCGACCGGGAGCATCCGGTTTGGCCCAATCATGGCGAATGCAACGGCGGCATCCTGAATGTCCCATTCGGAGCGTTGAATGAGCTGCGCGCTTACGGAGAGTTCACCGGTCCCGAGCCGCCTTGGCCGAGCTACACTCCCATTCTGAAAGTAGCTGAATTCTCGCCGAAAGCACCCGATGGAATGCAGGTCCGCGACCTGCCGGAAATGCTCCTGTTTGAGGGAAAACATCTCACCATCGGTTTCTCGCTTCGGCGTCCGATGCTCTACCACCTGGGCTGGGATATTCTGGGAGAAGGACAGGCATCAAGTAATCGTCTGCTGGTTGCCAAGACCGGCCCGCGTGACCATGCCTTTTATGGAAACGGCCTGAGCGGCCCCATTCTCCGCACATTCGGACAGGATTACGGCGCGCATCGCTGGACCGGCGAGGTCTCCGTGCAGAACAACTGCGTTTTCTACCGGAACTTGCAGGCGGTTCCGGGCGTGACCGTGGATGCAACGTTTACAGCTCAACCGGATCGCATTCTCATTGAATTGAGCCAGACCTGCGAGAAAGACATGCCGCTCCTGGAGGCGGAGGTATGGCGTCTGAACTGGGACCTGCAAGCGGGAATCACCGGTGCGGCGGCGCTGCCTACTCTTGAGCCTGGACGAAACGGGGACATCCAATTGCCGTTCCAGTGGGCCACCGATGGGGTCGGATGCCTCTCGTGCAAAATGCTGGAACATGACAACGAGGCGCGGGTTCAGGTGGAAAGTTACCGTAACGCACAAGTTGTCACAGGGGGATTTGTCCTGGCAAAACATCCTGCGCCCGATGAATGCCTCTGTCTGCCCGCCGGAACACAGAAAGCCACGTTCGAACTCGCGCTCTCGAATCTCGAACCCGATTTTGTGGAAGGCTCTCCGAAACCGAGCGCGGGCATTCGGAGACATTGGGCGACTGTGTTTTCCTGCTTTCGACCGGAATACCGTGGATTCTCCAACCACTCCGCCTCGGTGAATTGCCACCTGTCCCAGGGGCCACCGATTGAGATCGCGGCCCACACCCGCCGCCAAGCTGACATGCCCAACCCGCTGGACCTGGCCCGGTATACCATCGGCCGAGCGTTCAAGGATGGTGGCGGATACGGATACTGGCGCAACCTGTACCTGGATTCCGATCCCATTCTGGTCAGCGCCGCCGGACGAATCCATCAGACAGAACCGAACCTGAACTGGCTGCGTGAGATCGAACCCGGACTGACCGAAACCATCCATCGGATGGAACAGAAAATCGGGAATGAGCGGCTATTGATCTGTAAGGATCTGTCGGGCAATTCCGGCTCCTATCGCTGGAGTACAAACTCCATGGATGTGGTCGGATTTGGGCATATCGACGCTTATGTTAATGCTTGGGCATACCGGGCGTTTCGAAATGCGGCAGCGCTGATGACCGAGCTGAAACAGGGTGATCTGGCGAAACGATGCAAAGACCTTGCGGAAGGAATCCGGACTGTTTATGCAAATCAACTGATCAATCCCGAAACCGGCTGGGTGGCCGGATGGCGCAGTCGGGATGGAGAACTGCACGATGCGGCTTACACCTGGGTGAACGGGGCCGCGTTGGCATTTGGCGTCCTGGAACCGCCTGTTGCGCAAAAGGCCATGGAGAAACTGGAGGCGCTTCGGGATCGAGTCGGGCCGCCATCATACCGAGTGGGCTTCCCCTGCAATCTCTTGCCCATCAAAGAAACGGACCACATGCTCCCCCGAATCAC